>JAHWHC010000038.1 GCA_019323555.1 Candidatus Woesearchaeota archaeon | reverse complement strand
CTTTCTTTTTGGGTGCAGCTGCCTTTTTCTTCGATCATGTTGCCTTCCAGGTATTCCCTGAATCTTCTTGAGATGTGGTTGCAGTCAGAACATCTTTTAAAATCAGTTCCAACTTCAATGTCATATTCTCTTTCATTGAGCTTGATTAATTTGACAGGGGTATCCAGCTGCAGAGAATGAAATATAGAAGAAACAAAGCCAGCATCTGCAAAAGCCTCTGACACTTTGATATGCAAGACGCATTTCTTTGGCTTGAAATCAAGGAACTCTTTCTTGATAAGAATACATTTTTCTCTTTTAAGCTTTAACTCTTTCCTTGCAATATTCGCAGCAATAGAGCCAGGAATCTTGATGCTTCCATCTTCATTAAATTCAACCATGAGAAAACAATAGCCAGCTTGTTATTAAACCTTACCTTTATAAATCAAGAATCCCTCATATACCGCATGACCGCCACGAAAGAAAGTGTTCATGCAGAGTTTTTTGAAGGCGGAATGCAAATAGGTGAATGGCAGGAAATCAAGCCTATCACCTACAGATATCTTCAGAGTATAGGAATGTCTGATCAAGAGATCATTGACCTGCACAGGGCTGTATGGGATATTGCTCTCTGGGGATACAAGCCAAGAGACAGGACAAAAACACCAAGAAACGAGGCAAGAGCAATCAAGAACGAGCTAGAAAGCAGGTATGGAATAGATGATTACAGCAAGCCGCTGGAAGGCCAGCCAGAGCCAGTTTCTTATGAAACAGGCATTGAGCAGATTCTCGGGATTATTTTAGAGCCAAAAGAAATGGTAATCACCGGAGGAATGGCTGTCGGCAAAACAAGCCTGGCAAGAAGAGTTGCACGCCTGGCCAGAAAAAGAGGGCAAACAATAGAGGTTTATGATGATTTTCCTTCTTTTACGAAGACTAAAAGTCACACAACAATAAACACTGCATTATACTGTGAAGAGCATGAAAACATAAGACCGCGCGTGCACATTGAAGTGCCAAGGTGGAGGCAGATATGGAATGCAGCAAAATGCCTGCCAACATTCCATGCCAGGCCAGGACTCTTGACAAGGCATCTGCTGCAGAGATATGAAGTTGACTTTCAAAAATCAGTTTCAGACATCTTGATAAATTATTCTGCTGGAAGATTTCTTTTGCCTGACTCTTTAACCAGGATCAAGAGATATGAAGAGGACTACGGCTGATTTACAAATCTATGCTTTCCCTAAAAACTCTTCAACCTTTTTCTTAAGAAGCTTATATCTCTCAATCTGTTCATCATATTTAGGTACCTCTAAGTCCTTTCTGTCGAGTATCTCTGGATTGGAGAAATCTTTTTCTTCCTTGAATTGTTCTCTAGTCAAATCAACGTCTTTTCCATCTATCAGATTCCAGAAATGGCCGTCCTCTCCCCATTTCTTCTTGCAGATCTTACCGCCAAGATAATCATTCACAACAAGAACAGTTGCAAAACACTGGCCATAAGGAGGATTAGAGCCGTCATAATCAGGATAATAAGAAGTATCTTTACCCCAGGATGCGATTAAAGCCTTTTTGAGTGTTTCTAGGTCCATGGCAGTTCTGATAAATCAACAGCTATTAAAACTTTCCGCAATATTTCCGGACAATTTTAAGAAAAGTTTATAAATGATAAATCCCTATTGATTTACATGACAATCAATAAAGTATTGCCAGATTCTAACCTAGCAAAATATGTGGGAGAATGGGTTATTGTATGCAACAATAGAATTGTAGCTCATAACAAGGACCTGCAGAAAATAAAGAAAGAGATAAAAAAATGCAAAACCACGCCCACTGTTGCGAAAATACCTAAAAAAGAAACCTTGATATTCTAAGATGGCAATTATTTTCAGATACGAGCATGTTCCGCGACCAGACGGCACACTAAGAAAAGCCCCATATATTCCTATTTACGCAAGAACCGCAGACGGCAGACTGATAAAAGTAGTGGCTCTTCTAGATACGGGTGCAGATACAACAGTGGTTCCAAAGGACCTGGCAGAAGTTCTTGGCCTGAAAGAAGGGAAAGAACAAGACACTGGCGGGATAGGAGGAAACACAAAAGTCAAACAGTCAAGAATGCAGTTTGCGATAAAAGGCCAGCACGAAGAGCACAGACTAACCATTCCTGTGTTAATCCTGCAAAATAGAAAAGCAGATGTTCCACTACTGCTGGGAAGAGCAGGTTTCTTTGAGAACTTCAATGTAACAATAAGACAGAATGAAGAGAAAATCACAATTAAAAAGGTTCAGCCAAAAGAACAATTCTAAATAAAAAGGTGTAAACAATGCCAAAAAAAGTACATGCAAAACATATTTTAGTCAAAACACAAGAAGAAGCAAACGCAATATTATACGACCTAAAGCACGGAATGGATTTTGATGAAGTGGCAAAAGCAAGATCATTATGCCCTTCAGGAAAAAAAGGCGGAGACTTGGGATGGTTCGGCAAGAACCAGATGGTAAAAGAATTTGAGACCGCTGCTTTCAACTTAAAGAAAGACGAACTATCCAAACCAGTAAAGACTCAATTCGGATATCATATAATCAAAGTAGTAGAAACAGAATAAGCACCAGCTTTAAAAATCATCTAACGCTAGTTCTAGTCATGGATGTCAACGAAGCATACAAGGCACTGAAGAAAAACTTCACAGTACTGCCATTGAAAGGAAAAACATTAAGCCAATTAGAGGCAGAAGCAAGAAAGAGTGAATTAGTTCCAGTGCCTTGGTTTTTTGCAGCAACAGGGTATGCATTAAGAGAGAAAAAAGACAAGTTCAAGGAATGCCTAGAAAACGCTGCAGAAGCATACAGAAAAAATATAGAAAAAAGAGGAGAGATAGAACCATTAACAACACAGCTAGAAGCAACAAGCACATTAGCAGAAAATGTTGATGAAGCTTTTGAATTAGTTAGAGAAGGTGTAAGATAACCACTTTCTAGTGACTAAAACCACAATCTTTATAAACCCCTAAAAACTAGAATACACCATGGAATACAAACATACAGAAGAAGAGGAAGACCGGCTGACAGAGATAGTCCAGGAAATCTGGCCGCCGATACTGCTGAGCCTTACAGCCTCAAATCTAGGGAGCGGGATAGATGTAGAGAACCTAGAGGCATGCATTGAGATGGGCAATAGCTCTGCAGAAGAGGCTGCAGAAATCACTGGAGCAGAACACTACGAAAGCACAAACGGTTACAGCAAGTACAGGAATTACACTGAACTACGAGTTCTTCCTGCAGCAGCAGTGATGATTGCAGAGACACTGCTCACAGCAGAAAAACACGGCTATAAATGGAGACTCATCCAGACACATGATGAAGAGAAAGCAGCAAGACAAGAAGTTGCAGGATATGAATCATACTCAAAATACATCAAGCATGTAACAACACAACAGGAATTCGCAGCAACAGCCTGGGAAAACAGAACCGGAAAAAAGGCCAACCTGCTAAGCTCAAGCACAATGCGGACAAAACCAGTGATTGAGCTTGAAAAAGACGGAACAAAGCAGCACCTTATATTCATGGAGTCAACAGCAGGCAGCAGAAAACGAGAAGCGACCATAATGGTATTCTCCGACAAGCGCCACGATGTATTTAACCCAGATTTCTACTTTCACGAAGAGCAGTGGGCAGAAGGCGCTGAAAAGCAGTTCAGGGAATAAAATTTAAATACTCGACTTAATTCTGAAAAGGCATGAGCTCTGTACTGGATACACGCGGCTGCATAGCCCACCAGAAAATATTCAACACAGAGGTCTTGATCTATGATGAATGCAATCCAGACATATCACAAGTACTTAAGAACAGGATAGGCACAGCAATTCTCGCAATACTCCCGAAGATAAAAGAAGTTGGATATTTCTCAGTATTACGAATAAATCTTGTTGCGTATGCATTCTTTAATTATTATGAATTCGTGCCCACTCCAGCAGACCTGATGAAAATCAGCCCAGGCTCAAACTTTGATGTAGCGTCATATACTGCTGGATCAGACCCGCCTGTCATAAATATCAACATAGACCAGCTTTATAACTTCTTCCTGGCAGCAAGAAAACAAGCAGTAATGCACAAAAACATAATTCAGGAACTGAAGGGAGCAAGCGACAAAGCTGTCCAAGAGATTGCAGCAGGCTCTGCAAACGAGGAATGGGTTTATTCAGCAGCACTCCTGCATACACTATCACACGAGATTGCACACGCATACCAAGACAAGAAAACAAAACTATTGAAGATACAGAAAAGGCTAAAAGAGACAACCATAAAAAAAGCAGGCTCGGCAATGTTTGACTACATAATAAAAGGTGTGGAGGAATTCCCCCTGCACGTCGTCAATCAAATAGTAGAAGCCATTGAAGCCTTCAGACTGGCACTTCAGACAGAGGGAACTGCAGAATACATTGCAAGAGGGCTCACTGAACAGCCAGACCTGAAAGAGACATACAATGCAGCAGTGCCGGTCATCGAAGACCTAAAGCGCGAATTTGATTCTTTCTTTTTTGACATGAATCTTGCAGGAGAAATCACTGAAGAAGAGATGAACAGCCTGCTTGAAAAATGGCGAGAAATAGAAAAAAAACTGCAGGCAGCATCTTATATCATAGGACTCCACATGGTGACACTGCTAAGCTGGAAATACAGCATTGAAGCCATAATCAAACTATCCCGGTTCCGCTTCATGAATGAATACATGTACCTTGCAAGAGAGACCTCTCAACACGGGCTGGGATTTGGCCCAGAGATAGGCACGCCGCTGGTTGCAGTCAAGGGAGCATACACAACACCTGCACTGCTTAACCTTGATGACATAAAGGCAAAAGCAATAGAAGTGGCAGAATTCCAGAAAAAACTAGTCGGCACACGATAAAATTTATATACCACTTTTCTTAAATCTCAGTCAAAATGAACTTTCGTGAGTATGGACCTGTCTTGACATTGATATATGAAGCAGGGAGCTATATTACCGGACACCAGCAGTTTCCTACTAAATTCTTTGAGCAGACAGACCTGCCGCTAATCAATGGAAGTTTAACAAGAGGGGGAGAGGCTGGCTGCGGAACACTAAGGTGGACAACAGGGCTAACAAAAGCAGAGAGAAAAAAAGGAAGAAACCTAAGGAATCTTGTCGTAGATGCTTTTGACATGTCAGAGCCAAGCCTAAAGATAGCAGAGAGAAAAGCAAGAAGATACCAGGCACCAGTAAGATTATGGAAAGCAGACGGAGCAGACCTGTCATACGCAAGATCATTCTGCAATCAATCTGTAAATGGAACGCAAAAATCATTCAGGAACGAGGAACTTGACTGGCTGATAATCGCAGGATTATTTGAGGTTGTAAAAAACCCTCAAGCAGTTGCAAGAGAACTAAACAGGGTTGTAGGACAGGGCCCGATAATAGCACCATTGATCAACCAAAATCCGACAGGTTTATTAGCAAGCAAGGTCTTAAGATTCAATCTGATACCTCCAAAAGAGGTATTTTCAGAATTTCCTGGGGTTGAGTTTGAGAAAGTCAAGGTAGAACCAGGATTAAACCAATACATGACAGAACTAGTCACAGTATGGGTGGGGTATAGACAATGAACTGGAGAACAAAAACATTCATTGCATTTGCAATAACAACAATACTTTTTGCAATAGCAGGCCTGTTGTTAGGAGTAAGCAACATGTATGAACTGTTTGTACTCAAAATATATCCTATGTCCATCTTATGGAACATCACTGCATTCTT
>JAHWHC010000037.1 GCA_019323555.1 Candidatus Woesearchaeota archaeon | reverse complement strand
TTGGATTCTTGTCAATGTTAATCTTACAGACCTTCACTTTTCCTTCGTATTGCTTTTCCAAGGAATTCATGACAGGCTCCATCATCTTGCAAGGAGGGCACCAAGATGCCCATAACTCCACAAGAACAGGAAGCTCTGACTGAAAAACCTCTGCATCAAAGTTATCGTCTGTAAGCTCCATTTTATTATTTTGTGTGCAACACGCCAGTATATCCTTCCTCTAAGTTCTTTGTGCCAGGATCATATGTCTCAAAAGACTCGCTCTCCTGCTTAACACCATCCCACCTAGTCTTAGGCATGACGACATGTTTCTTTTCTTCAATCCTTGCTTTAATCTCTGGCTGAGTCAATACCTTGAACATCTCTGTAATCTCTTTTTCAAATGAAATCTTTGGCTCAAAACCAAGTATATTTGGAAGCTTAACTGAAACAACCTCTAATGGGTGTTTATCCGCCTCAACTCTTGGGTTCTCAACTCTCTGGATTTTTGTGTTAATCCCAAAGTCTTTCCCAACCTTAGCAACAGTCTCTGCAAGATTTTTGATTCTAATTAACCCAGAAACCTGATTAACAACATCATACTGTCCTGCTTCAGGAGGATTACAAATCAAACGAACCATACACTGCATCGCATCATCTAGCGCAATAAACGCCCGTATCTGCTCTCCTTCACCATAAATGGTCAAAGGCATACCAAGAATAGACTGTGTAACAAATCTGTTAACAACTGTTCCAAACCATTCATCCATGTCCAATCTTGTTCTTAGTCTTGGGTCTGCAGCAACTTCTTCAGTATGAACACCATAAATAACACCCTGCATGATGTCATAAGACCTTAACCACCAGTACTTGCAAGCTTCATAAACATTAAATGTGTCCTGAACCTTGCTCACGTGGTAAAAGCTAACAGGGTCTCTTGGGGTAATTTCTCCGCCAAGGCTCCATTCTCTATCGCCCCACTTCAAGACCGCATTTGCAGGAAAGATTCCCTCAAAAATAGGTCTTCCTGTCAAAGGAGCACCATATTCCCCCATTGTTCCGAGCTTGATCAAGCAAGACTCTGGGCAAACCTCTTTCATAGTCCATAATAACCCCAAGGTTCCTAAAACGTTATTTTCTTGAACTTTTACAGAATGATCGACATCTACCATGCTGTAAGGCGCGCTAGGACATTCTGCATAGTGAACAATGGCTTCTGGTTTAACTTCTTCAAGAAACTCTTTAAGTTTAGGCCTGTCAAGAATATCAAATTTCCTGAAATTAATATCAATGTTATGCACTTCTTTAGCAGCACGCAATCTTTCAGTCATCCGCTCAATTGGAACAACAGTATGCGCACCTTTTTCCATAACACAATCTCTTCTCCAATAATTATCCATTCCACTTACTTTAAATCCAAGTTTCCCAAGCTTTAATGCAAGAGCCCAGCCAAGATAACCATCAAGACCAAGAATCATGACGCGCATGTTCTTAAGCATGTAAATGTTGTAATCTTCGTTCAATTTCCATTCAGGACACTGCTCAAAAGTAATTGTAGGAGCAAAATGGCCCAAATCTTTTCGCCTGGAGCATTCAATCAAAACTTGATTGCTTTCTGACAACTGCTTTTTCTTTTCCTTAGACTGTCCGCAAGCCCTAAAATCTACATTGCCTTTCAATACTGCTGCAGGGCAATTCCAGCATGTTCTGTTTGCATTACCTGGTTTCATTACTTATCACCTTTTACCTCATTCATGATCTTGACAACATCTGTCACACAAGGATTCTCAGGAATTTTTATGCTTTTTGGTGTTTTAACAAACAAAAAAGCATCATCCTGTGTATGCATCCCTGTGAAAATATCTGTTCCAAAAAATTCTGTCTTAGCAAGAGTACCTCTTAAATTAAAGCCTTTGTTAGGCAATAAAATCAAATCAGGTGCATCCGCTAGATACGGTCCGCTATACACTTCTTCTTTTCTGAAAATCTTCTTGATGACTTTTTTCCCATCTTTTTCAAGATTCTGGAAAACAGTTGTTAATTCTTTGAGAATTTTTTCTTCGTCTTCTTGCTTAACAGTTCCTTTAGGATATTTGCCTTCCTTGTTTAAGTAAATCCTTCCTGGGTCTAAAGCAAAAGCCTTTGTGCTTGCAGTCATGTGATTATGATTAATCCTTTCTGCTTCTTCTAAATCCAGAAAACCATTTTCTCTCAAGACAGCATTAACAAAAACATTAGATTCTGTCAAACCCATACCATGATCTGAAATCATAATCAAAGAATCATCATCAGACATCTTATTTGAGATTTCACCAATCATTTCATCAACCCTAGTAAAATAATCCAAGAACCGCTGATGGAATTTGTGGTTTTCATCTTTGTAAGCAGCCCACAAGAAATGGCCAAGCCGATCTGTGCCAGTAATGACATACATAAAAGTCTGCCAGTCAATATCATCCCACAAATGTTTTGCAGTTGCATGCCTTGCTTCTAAAGTTCTGAACAAATCCTTCATGAATAATTCTTTTGACTGATGCCCTTTTTCAGAATCCACATCAATTCTGTAGTTCAGTTCCTCTAATTTTGGGATGTATTCCCTTGGATAAACCGCGTTTTCAAGATCAAGAGCAACAAAACCAGCTGCATGAAACCCATTCATGGGTTTTGCAGGATAAGTTGAAGGCACATTCAAGATAACGTGTTTTTTATCGTCTTTTTGCCAGAATGTTGGCGCCTTGATTGTATTAAAATTTGGAAATGAAAGCGTGTAAGTTCCTGGAATCAAATCCATAAAACCAAAAATACCATGTTCTCCAGGATTAGTGCCTGTGATGATAGAACTCCAGGAAACAGAAGAGATCTCAGGAATAGCAGATTCCATAGCCTTAAAAGTGCCTTGCTCTCTAAGATTAGCAAAATTCGGCATAATTCCCCTGTTTGCCAGGTCATCCATAAGGCCAAATGGCACGCCATCCAGGCCCATAATAACAATTCTCCCCATCAGGATATTTCAGCTGGGAATGCTTTATAAATCTTATGAATTGTAACTACTACAGAGGGTAGTCCTCCAGAAGCTTTAAATATTGAGAATATCTAGACTTAATTGGGTGGTTTATAATGATTACAAAATTAAATGGAGCTATAGTTGGTGCGGGAAATTTTGCAAATTTCTTACTACAAAGATTCAAAGGAAAATATGGCACAGATCTTTCTGGAGAAATAGGAGATATCTGGTTGATAGACCCTAGTGAAAAAATGCTTGCTGAAAAAGGAGAAGAGTATGGCATACCTCCAGAAAAAAGACTAAAAGATAAGTCACAACTTGAAGCTAAAGTTGATTTTGCAGCTGTTGTAACACCTGCTTCAACACACCTTGAAACAACAGCACCTTGGCTTGCAGAAGGCATTCCTACTTTCCTGGCAAAGCCGCTTGATGCAGATTATGAAAATGCAAGAAAACTAATTGAGCTTGCAGAGCAGCACGGAA
The DNA here is from genome assembly GCA_019323555.1 of Candidatus Woesearchaeota archaeon. GTDB lineage: Archaea > Nanobdellota > Nanobdellia > Woesearchaeales > ARS49 > WJJT01. The sequence goes on along the minus strand of JAHWHC010000037.1, from coordinate 2,152 downwards.
CAATCAATGCAACAGGAAGCCAGATGCTATTACACCCTGCATTTGTAAAAGCAATGCAGTACATAACTGAGAATGATTTAAAGATAACACAAGTCCAAATAAACTGGAATAAGGAAAGGGGCCCAAGAAACCATCCTATTCCTGGAATAACAACAGAAGAAGGACCACATCCATTTGGTATCTTAGCTGTTTTAAAACAAACACTTCCTTCAAGTGTGTTTGCAGTTGAGAGAAGAGGAGAAATAATAATTGATCCAGAAAAATGGGCAAATTACATAGACCGGCCAGATATAACACACAAAGGAACTACTAAGTTTAAAGACGCAGAATATGTTCTTGCAGAAATATCAAAAGCATCAACAGCAACATTAGTCTACAAAGACGGAGCAATTGCATTAGTGCAAAACGACTTTGAAGATCCATTAAAGCAAAGAACAGTTCACATTGTTGGAGAGCTTCCAGAAGGAGAAAGATTCCAGAGATCTGTGGCAATAGCAGTAGATTTGACTGATGTCAGACCTAAAGACAAGGAGCACGCACCGTATGTAAGAAATGGAATAAGAATTATACAAGGATGTACAGACGTAAGAAGCGGAATGGGATATGTTATTCTTGATGAAGAAGTCAAAGGTGCAGATGATCTGGGTGCGCAATTAAAAGCATTCCTTGACTATGCAAGAACTGGAAAAAAACCAGAAGCCTTGATGAATTTTAGCGACGAAAGCAGAGCAGAAAAACTAGTAGAAACTGTCTTGAGATCTATAAATGAAAAGAAAGAATTAAGGTATGCTGATAGGGATTATGTTTAATTTTTTATTTCTTATTTTTTAATTAAGTATAATTGAAAAGTCTTAACCGTATTATTTAGAATTCTTATCCAAATTCTTAAATTAGCAGTGTGTTTTGAGGCATTTCTGCGCTTGACACCTTTGACAGGCAGGTTCTTGATTTTCAAGCCATTTTTGATAGCTAATTCAATTAGCTGGAAAGCATACCTTTCTTTAGTGTGAATTGAGTTTAATCCCTTTAAATCCCTTTTATCAAACAATTTAAGATAGCACAGCGGATCATTTATGCCAAGCAGATGCGTTGTCCAGAAAGCAAGAAAACGTTCGCTGCGCCTTGGAAGATGCGGTCTTTGACCTATTATAAAGGCACCTCTCTTGATTTTGAGCACAGGAAGAATATTTTGTATGGGAATTTCGTTATCTGCATCTACAATCAAAATCTTAGGGTATTTCGCGGATTTAATACCGCGGAGGATTGTGTAAGAAGAACGCATGTTTTTATTGTTTCTTAGGACTCTGGCGCCAGCAGTTTTAGCTATTTTAGAGGTATTATCTGTTGAAGCGTCGTCTATGACTATTATTTCTGTTTGAGTTTTAAAGAAAGTTTGCAGGGTTTGTATGGTGTTTGCTATTACGGGGGCTTCGTTGTAGGCAGGGATGATGATGGAGATCATTTTATGTATTAAACTTCATAAGATTTTTAAATATTCCTCTTATTGTTGCAGATATGGATACTGCAATAATACTTGCCGGCGGGTTAGGAACGAGATTGCGGCCAATAACTTATGAAATTCCTAAGCCGTTACTTCCTGTTCACGGAAAAACACTCACAGAACATGTTTTTGATATTTTGAAAAAGGCAGGAATAGAACAAGTAATTCTTAGTGTGGGGTACATGTCAGATAAAGTTCAGGAATATTATGGGGCTGGTGAGCGATTTGGGTTGAAGATTTCCTATGCAATAGAAGAAAAACCAAGGGGTACTGCAGGACCGCTATTTTTAATACCTAAGCTTAAAAATACGTTTATCCTGCTTAACGGAGACGATCTTTTCAATATAGACTTTAAAAAAATGTATGCATCGCATAAAAGAAATAATGCATTAGCAACTATTGCGTTGACAAAAGTTGAAGATCCAACAAAGTACGGGGTTGTTAGGATGGAGGGAGACAGAATTATTGATTTTATTGAAAAACCGAAAAAAGAAGAAGTACCAAGCAACATGATAAGCTCAGGATATTATCTTCTAGAACCGGAAGTATTTGATTTGGTGCCAAAGAATTCTGATTTTGCAATGATAGAAAAAGATATTTTCCCTATACTTGCAACAAAAGGAAAGTTATTTGGATATTATGACCCCGGGC
>JAHWHC010000036.1 GCA_019323555.1 Candidatus Woesearchaeota archaeon | reverse complement strand
TGAGAGTGCAAGAACGATACGCGCGGGTCCACGAAAGGATTTGTTCACCAAGGACTTGAGCAGGGAAGATCAAAGCTCGTCCAGAGTCTGCGCATCGTGGAGAGCAGAGCCTGTGATTGGTGTTGGCGTTGTGCAAGTTTAACCTCGGAAGAGGACCTCTGTGCATAAAGAACGGCTCCATCACATCGCAGCGTGAATAAGCGCCGTCACTCACTTGCCACTCACGTAAAGCAAAGGGTGAGCTGGAGGGCCTCTGTTGGTTTTTTGTCATACCTTCCCGGGTCCCATGACAAGAAACCATCAAGCCCCCGGCCCCTTTTATTTTTCTTTTTTTAATTGCTTATTGTCTTCTATATAGAAAAGAAATAGACTAAAAAATAAGAATTACAGCTTATCGAGGTAAGTTTGCTTGAATTGATAGCCAGCTCTTCTAGCCAGCTTCATCATAGCCTTGTCAAACCAAGAACCATACTGCGCAGCTTTCTTAGAACGCCAAGCATATTTCTTTGGGAGACCAAGGTCTTGCGCAATCTCTCTCAAGATAATTTTCTTTTCTTTTTTTGAAATCTTTCGCTTGATAGATATGCCCATCGCTTCCTTAATTAAATCATCATCAAGAAAAGGGGCAATAAGATTCACTTTAGCTGCAGCTGCAATGGCAGAATCTCTGCGCAAATCTCTTTTCCAGCAAGACTTTAATCTTTTCCAACACTCTGCATGCGGGTCAGCAGACTCGCCATGGTGATGATAACCAGCAAAAATCTCCTCAGAACCAAGGCCTGTAAAGAAATCCTTTACTTTATCCTTCTTTCCCAGCTCAATTGCTGAGAGAAGAACAGCACCCACTCCTACTGAGAGTGTGTCAACATGCTTCAGAGCTTTCTTTGCCTTCTTGAACTGCGTTTCTATTTGGTCTAAATCAAAAGTCTTTACTTTAATCGGCATCTTAAACCTCTTAGCAAAAGCTTTAGCCCAAGGAAGATCAGGACTGTCTTTCATACCAACAGTGTAACAAGTAAACTTAGCGCCAGCCTGCTGGCAGAGCAGGGCGATCAGACAGGAATCAACACCTCCTGACAATAAAACACCAAACTTCCTCTTAGGAATATTCTTTCTGACTGCCTCTATCAAGGCGTTCTCAACTTTTTTCTTTGTAGATCTCTTGGAAGCTTTTTCCAACTCAACTATTTTCTTTATCCACTGCTTCTCTGGCATTAACTTCATGGCAGCTCTCCTAAAATCAATCTCCTAGCCTTAGGAACAAAATTAAGAATTCTTTTGTCCTGCGTGTATTTTCCTGTGCCCATGAAATCATCCTTGTGCTTGACAAGAACAAAACCAGACCAATCACCATCTTTATGCAGATCAACACCCCGCAGCCACTCAAGAACCTCTTCCTTTTCCAGCTCTACAACATTTTTCTTTGCAATAGGGCCAATCACTTGAGAACCCTCAATACTCAATCTTAATTCACCTTTTTTTTCCTCGCCAAAATACATGCCAACAGTGTTAATCCTTGCACCAGAAAGATCAATCTTAGAGATATCCTTATGAACAGCATATATCTTATCCTTCTCATTCCTAAAAAAAGCAAGCTCTGACTTAAAATCAGCATCCCACTGCTTCTTAATCAGTGCCAGCAGGAGTTTCTTGTCCTTGCTTGACAGAATCTTTAGGGATTTTTTCAAGATCAATTGCCTCTTCAATATTTATTGGAAAAACACCAACATTTTCAACATCCAGATTAAAATCATTTTTCAAATCTTCCTGGCCAACAACAAACCGGTAATTGCCGCGCCAAAGAGGATTTTTTGAGGAATCTCTGCTCAACAGATATGTAAAAGAGAAATTCAAATCAGGAGCAACCTCCTGCATGCAGGCAGCAACCATTGCCGTGCTTGAACACAAGTTGAACCAGATAAGCTCTGTAACAGATGCGCGATATCCGCTGCGTATTTCAATAAACTCGTCAGCAAGCGTGCGCAGTTTTAGTTGCTCACCCTCTTTATCTCCAGCAGCAACTTTTACATTATGCTCCTCTGCCATTGCATTATATTTCCTATCCCGCACATATGCCTGAACAAAATCACATATCCTTCCCATCAATGTGCTCTTTTGGTGCTTTTGATCAAAAGTAGCAGTAACTTTATCCTCAGCAACATCAAAAAACAATTCATGCACTTTATCATAACCAAAAACATGGCCCTCTAACTCCGCAGGACCCTCGCCTTCAATAGATATCCTATACTTCTTCTCCATTCTAAACCCCCCACACCGGACTTTTTCTACGCATTATCTCTGCGATCTCCTTCAACAGATCCTTTTCCTCATCTGTAAGATACTGCTTATACTGCTTGAAATTCTTGAAATCCTCTTCAGAGATAAATGAATATAATGTATCACCTTCTTTTATCTGGCGGCCGACAGTCACATCTGGCAAAGAGACTGCAACCTGCTTTCCTCTCTCAGCAGACTCAATATTCTTCTGCTCCTGCTGAATACCCTTTAATGAAGTGAGGATTTTTCCATCTGGATTCATCAACTGAATATTATTTGTCAAAGTTCCTTGAACAACCTCAACACCAACAACAGCAGGATTATTCTGCCTGAAAACATAACCTTTCAGCAACTTAATCTTGCAGGGCTTTGTGAGCAAGCCCATTGCAGCAAGCTCCATATCTTTCTTGGTCTTTTCAAGCCAGGCTTCATAATCCTCAATAACCTTATAGATAACAGGATGCGTGATGACCTTTACCTGCTCTGGAACAGACTCTGGCGCAGGAATATTAAAACCAAGAATCACTGCCCTTAAAGGATCTTTTTCATAATTAGCCTCTGCATCTGAGAGATCTCTTTTTGTTATGAGCCCAACAGAAGCTTTCTGTATAGGAATATCCTTCTCTTTAAGCAAAACCGCTAATGCTTCTAGTGATCCAAGACTATCTGCCTTGATAAGAATACCTTCTTTAGCAGTAGCCTCTGTCAAAACTTCCTTAACCTCGCTCTGTACTGCTTCTTTAGTCTTTTCCACGTCATCTCCTGCACCCTTCATAGGCATGCCAGAGACAACATCCTCTGTACCAGGAGCAACAATCTTGACGCCATTAGCAGCATGAACCTCTTTAACTGACTTGAACTTGGTTCGCTTTTCTCGCATCTCTGCCAATGGAGCCGGAAGAAACAAGGCTTTAACCTTGGCAGCTATAGGGCCTGCCATTCCACCCACGACGATTGTGTCTCCGACCTTAAGAGAACCATTGTATATGATCGTGTCCATTGTCTTGCCAAGACCTTTCTCTTCCTTAACCTCAAGAACAGTGCCCTGTGCAGCACCCTTAATGTCCACTTCTAATTTCTGCTCAAGAAACTTCTGAGCAAGACCAGTAATAACCATCAATAATTCTGCAACACCATCACCAGTGACTGCAGAGGTAGGAACAATCGCAATCTGCTTAGTGTAATCATCAACCCTGTCAAAACGCTCTGCCTCTAATCCGAATTCATAGACTTTTCCGACAATCTCGTATATTCTTTTGTCTAATTCCTGCTGAACAGAATCATTCTGCTCTGAAATCTTCTTTAATATGGCTGCTCCTTTCTCCTTGCGCCATCCAGAAATCAAGTCAATCTTATTAGCTGCGATTATGAAAGGAGTCTTGAAAGCCTTCAGTATCTCTATAGACTCAATAGTCTGCGGCTTAAAACCTTCATTAACATCAACAACAAGAATAGCAATATCCGCCAAGTTTCCACCTCTTTTTCTGAGGCTATTGAAAGCAGCGTGGCCCGGCGTATCCACGAAGAGCAAACCAGGAATAGTGACTTTCAGAGAACCTAATAGAGGACCACACACTTTCTTGATGGTATCCATAGGAATAATAGATGCACCAATCGCCTGAGTTATCCCACCATGCTCTTTAGCAGCGACAGCCGTACCCCTAATCTTATCCAACAAAAGAGTCTTTCCATGATCCACGTGACCCATGATGGCCACAATCGGCTGTCTTATCATTCTTCATCACAGAATTTCTAGTTTTCCGACCGTATAAAAAACTTTGCCTAAATTCAGGTGTTGCCACCCCCTAATGCTAACAGGACCGAAAGCTTTAAATATATTTACCTCTTTATGAGTGGTAACAACGATCATTTTGCATTGATTGGGGGGATTTAAACAATGAAAGCAAAAATTTCAGCAATATTGTGTTTTTGTTTAGTGGCAATAATTGCATTAGCTGCAACAGCTAGCGCACTACCAATAACACTAAACGAAGTACAGCTTGACGAGGTTGAGCTAACACAAGACCAAGTAACAAGACTGGATGTAGAAAAAAACCAGAAATATGATGTTGATGTTCTAATCGAAGCACAAGAAGACATTGATGACATGGAAATTAAAGTGTTTGTGTCTGGCTTTGAATATTCACTAACTGACAGAGCAGAGGACCACAAAGGCCCATTCAGCATGGAAGCAGGAGAAGTCAGAAAATTCGAATTTGAGATTGAATTCTCAGATGAATTTGACACAGACAAATATCTGCTAAGAGTCCTGGCAATGGATAGGAACGATGCTGAAACAATCGGAAGATACCCAATCACACTAGATGTTCCTAGAAACAGCCTAAAGATCGAAGATATAGTATTCTACCCTGAAACAAAAGTCACAGGCGGACAAGCCTTGATGACCTCAGTAAGGATAGAAAACAACGGAGAAAAGACACAGGAAGATGTAAAAGTAAAACTAAACATCCCTGACTTTGACCTAGCAGCAACAACCTATATCAACGAAATAGAGGCTTTTGACGAAAAAGAAACAGAAGAAATCTACTTGAGAATGCCAAAATGCGGAACAGACGGACTGCATCCTGTAGAAGTGACAGTTGAATATGGAGAGGGCCACTACAAGCTAACAGAGAGAGTCTACGTTAACTTTGAACAAGACTCAAGCTGCATAGTGCCTCAAAAAGAAACTGTTGAGCTAATAATCTCAGAAAACGGCCCAACAGCAGAAGGCGAAACAACTGCACAAACAGTCCAGACAAGCAACACAGCAAAAATAAGGAAAGCACTAGAGATTCTCTTATTGGTACTTGTTGTATTGCTAGTGATAATCGGACTAGTTATTGGCTTCACAAGACTTGGCAAGAACAGCCAAGAAGATTATTAATTTCTTTTTTATTACCTTTTTTCTCTAATTTTTAATAAATTTTATATACAGATAGCCATAATTCTCAAGATATGCACAAAGAGAAAAAGACCACAGAGAGCTTCTGCAAGGAGAAATGCTCTGCCAAAAAATACTTTACATCAGATGATGAACTAAAAAAGTGGTTCAAGGCAGAGTGCACAAAAGATTTTGAGAGATATTACCCTGTAAAGACACTTAAAGCAATGGGCTTTGCAAGGAAGAAGTGCAAATGCGGGCAGCAATTCTGGACAGTCAACAAAGACCAGAAAATATGCGGAGAACCAGCCTGCTCAGGAGGATTCAGGTTTATCGGTGATTCACCTGCCACTAAAAAACTAGATTATATCCAAGTATGGAAAGAATACACCAAAATCCACAAAAAACTAGGGTATACACCTGTAAAAAGATACCCTGTAGTTGCAAGATGGAATCCCACTACTGAATTCACAATAGCATCTATAGCAGCATTCCAGCCATTTGTAGTATCTGGGGAAGTCGAACCACCTGCAAACCCGCTGGTAATACCACAGTTTTGCTTGCGTTTTAGTGATATAGACAATGTAGGCATAACAGGCCACTTTGTGGGATTTGTGATGCTAGGAGAACACGCATTCGTAGCTCCAAAAGAGTATGACCCAAACAAATACCTAAAAGACCACCTGACCTGGCTGCAGGAAGGAATGGGAATACCGCTTACAGAATTAACTGTACACGAAGATGCCTGGGCTGGCGGAGGAAACTTCGGACCCTGTGTAGAGTTCTTTTCAAGAGGCTTGGAAGTTAGCAATCAAGTCTACATGCAGTATGAAAACACACCAGAAGGACAAGATGAGTTAAAGATCAAAGTGCTTGATATGGGGCAAGGGCATGAAAGAGCAGCATGGTTCACACAAGGACTGCCAACAGCATATGACGCAACATTCCCCACAGTAATAGAGAAACTCAAGAAAAAAACAAAAGTAGAGATTGATTCTGAATTCATGAAAAAATTCGTCCCACTATCACCTTACCTAAATGTCCAGGAAGCACCTGACATTGAAAAAGCATGGCAAGATGTTGCAAAAAAACTAGGGATGAAAACAGAGGAATTAAAGAAAAAAGTCCTGCCAATAGTAGCTCTATACGCAATAGCAGAACACTCAAGAGCATTACTTGTTGCGCTTACTGATGGCGCCTTGCCAAGCAATGTAGGAGGCATGTACAATCTTAGAGTCATATTACGAAGATGCTTTGGATTCATAGACAAACAAAAATGGGATATTGAAGTGGCTGAAGTATGCAAATGGCATGCAGAGTATCTGAAACCATTATTCCCAGAACTAAGCGAGAATCTAGAAGGAATAAAAAAGATTATTTTTGTTGAGAAAGAGAAATATGCAGCAACAAAGAAAAAAACACAAGAAATAGTCAAAAGAGTTCTTGAAAAGAAAATTGATACTGACGAATTAATTGAATTATATGACAGCAATGGCATTTCGCCTGAGCTAATCAGAGATGAAGCTGAAAAATTAGGGAAGAAAATCAAGGTTCCTGAAAACTTCTATGCACTAGTTGCTAAAAAACATGAACAAAAAGAGCAAGCAACAACAACAGAACGCGAAGAAAAAGTGAACATAGGAGATATTCCAGAGACACAATGCACATACTTTGATGACTGGGAACAAGTAGACTTTAAAGCAAAAGTACTGAAAGTCTTAGGCAACAATGTTGTTCTTGATAAAACATGCTTTTACCCTGTATCAGGCGGGCAGCTGCATGACACAGGAACAATAGCAGGCGTGAATGTAATTGATGTGTTTAAACAGGATGTACATGTGGTTCATGTTCTTGAAGAAAAACCAAAATTCAAGGAAGGGGCTTCTGTAGATGGAAAAATAGACCGCAAAAGAAGAAAACAATTGACACAACACCACACAGCAACACACATTGTCAATGCAGCAGCACGAACAGTCTTAGGAAATCATGTAAACCAAGCTTCTGCAAAAAAAGATGTCACAAAAGCATACTTAGATGTAACACATTACCAAGGAATA
>JAHWHC010000035.1 GCA_019323555.1 Candidatus Woesearchaeota archaeon | reverse complement strand
GCAGTAGTATCGACGAAAAACAACGTTGCCTGTATCACGCTCAGCATGCGACCCTCTGAATTCTTCAAGAAATTCTGCACAGTCCAGAAGCCAGCCTCGATAAGAATCACTACAGGAAGCAGGGAAGTAAAGATAATAGTAGAGCAGCCAAAACTCAGTGACATCAAAAAACTGTTTGACAAAGAAAACATGAACAAAATACAGGAGAACCTAAGTGAAATCAATGTGAAGCTAAGCACAAAATCACTAGAGACTAGAGGTGTTCTTGCGAGAATAGCGAGTGAAATCGCCTTAGCAAACATCAATCTGCAGGAAATGGTTGTGTGCCCTCCAGAGTTCTTGATATATGTAAAAGAAAAAGATATTGTGAAGGCGCACGAAGCAATCCTTAAATTAATCAGTGCATAGAAAAATATATATACGCCAGTAAGTAACTTGATTCTAAAGAGGTGAAATTATGACTCGCTTTGCTATAAACGGGTTCGGCAGGATAGGCCGGCAAGTCTTTGAGATAGCTATCCAGCAAAAACTTAATATCGTTGCAATCAATGATCTTACAGACACAAAAACATTAGCGCATCTTCTGAAATATGACTCTGTGTACAGGAAATACAAGAAAACAGTATCTTATGACAAAGACCACATAATAGTCGACAACAAAAAAATAAAAGTCTATGCAGAACAAGACCCTGCAAAACTGCCCTGGAAAAAATTAGGGGTAGACGTAGTTGCAGAGTGCACAGGATTCTTTACAGACAAGCAGGGCGCAATGAAACACATAAAAGCAGGAGCAAAAAAAGTGCTGATAAGCGCGCCTGCAAAAGAGCCTGACGTTACAGTCGTATTGGGAGTAAATTTTGAGGATTATGACAAGAAAAAACACAGAATAATATCCAATGCATCCTGCACAACAAACTGCATAGCGCAAATAGTCAAAGTATTAAATGATGAATTCGGCATAGTCAGCGGATACATGACAACAGTTCATGCCTACACAGCAACACAAAAACTGGTTGATGCCCCCCATAAAAAAGACATAAGAAGAGGAAGGGCAGCTGCAGTGAACATAGTTCCTACAACAACAGGAGCAACAAAAGCAGTTGTAGAGACAATACCAGAACTAAAAGGCAGATTAGACGGCATGGCAATAAGAGTGCCTGTGGTCTGCGGATCAATATGCCAATTCTCAGCAGTGCTAAAGAAAACAGCCACCCCAGATGACGTAAACAAGGCATTTCAAAAAGCTGCAAAAAAACTAAAAGGAATCTTGGAATATTCAGAAGAGCCATTAGTGAGCACAGACATAATACAAAACCCGCATTCCTGCATATTTGACTCTCTGTCCACACAAGTGGTGGGAAACAACCAAGTCAATGTCTGCGGCTGGTATGACAATGAGTGGGGATATTCTGCACGAATGGTTGATGTGATGAAAAAACTATGAAATTCAACACACTAAAAGACATGGATTTAGAGGGCAAGAAAGTCTTAGTCAGAGTAGACTTTAATGTTCCTTTAGACAAAAAAGGAAAAATCCTGGATGACAGAAGAATAAAAGCAGTGATACCGACAATAGACTACTTGATCAAGAAAAAATCAGTGATAATCTTGATGTCACATCTAGGAAGGCCTAAAAAAGTAGACGACAAACTAAGAATGGATGCTGTTGCCAAGAAATTAAGCAAGCTGCTAAAAACAGTCGTGATAAAAGTAGAAGACTGCATAGGGGCAACTGTAGAGGACCAAATAAATGAGATGCGAACAGGAGAAGTCTGCTTACTAGAAAACTTAAGATTTTATCCAGAAGAAACAAAAAATGACAAATTCTTTGCACAGAGCCTTGCAGAACTGGCAGATGTTTATGTAAATGACGCATTTGCAACACTCCACAGGCAGCATGCTTCTGTATATGGCATCCCTTACTTCTTGCCAAGCTGCGCAGGATTATTAGTGGTGAAAGAGCTAAAACAGTTAGAAAAAGCGAGAAAACCAAGAAAACCATTTTTCGCAATAATCTGCGGGATGAAAGAAGACAAATTAAAAGCAGCTGAAAAAATGTTCACCAAAGCAAGCAACTTGTTCATCGGGGGAGTTTTAGGAAACATACTATTGAAGGCAAGAGGCTGTAAAATAGGAAAATCCAAGATTGAGAAACTGAAGCTAGACAAGAAATTCGTGACAAGCAATAAAGTAATAACTCCGGAAGACGTTGTTGTGGCAAATAAAATAGCTCAGGGCGCAAAGACCAAAACAGTCAATGTAAAAGACATACCTGCAAAATGGTATGTTGTGGACATAGGCCCAAAAACACTCAAAAGAATATCAGATGTTGTAAAAAACAGCAAAACAGTGTTCTGGTCAGGCCCTCCAGGAATGTTTGAGATCACTAAATTCTCTAAAGGAACAAGAGCACTAGCTAAATTACTCTCAAAATCAAATGCAGTTACAATAGCAGGCGGAGGAGATACTGCAGAGGCAATTGACAAATTTAAATTAGCAAGAGATTTCACTCATGTAAGCACAGGAGGGGGAGCTTCTGTGGTGTATGTAGAGGGCGAGGAACTGCCTGGAATAAAAGCGCTGGTGGAGAGTAAAAAACGCTTTGGCTAGAAAGGCTGAAATGCCTGAATTCCAAGGTTTTAAGGGTTCTATAGCAATAAAACCGAAACATTTATAAATGATAAATGCTTATTTAGTCACTATTTGGTGGTAAAAATGGTTATTTCAGTTTCACAAAAAGAGAAGGCTTTTGTGCTAGAAGCAGTTAAGCAGGGATATCTTAACAAACAAAGGGCTGAAAAAGTATTCCAGAGAAGGCAAAGAATTCTAGAAGGGGCTGCAGAAAAACAAAAGCTTGCAGAAACAAGCAAAGAGCACAGGCAAAAACTGCTAGAACAAGTCCAAAATGACCAGAAAAAGGCAAAAGTATGGCAGCTTGCTATTGCACTTGGATTCATGACCTCAGATCAAGCCAGAGGAATTGTTCAAAATGAAGCTGTTCGATATGTAGGAAATGGCACGCTAGATATTCCTTCTATTGCAAGACCAGAATTGACACTAGATTTTATGGGAATAAACATAGAAGACATGATAGCGACTGCAGAAAAATCGCAATCAACAGAAGAAATCCGGCCAGAAGACCGATATGAGTTCATAAGAAAACTGGGCGCTGGCGGAATGGGCGAAGTAGGCCTATACAAAGACCTGGAAATGGGCAGAGAAGTAGCAATCAAAAAAATACTTGCAACTAATAAAAATCTTACAGAAGAGCACATCCTGAGATTTCAGAGAGAGATGGAGATTACAGGAAAATTATACAGGCATCCTGGAATTATTCAGATCTTTGATTTTGGGAGAGACTCAGACAGCAACTTGTATATCGCAATGGAAGTCGTGCATGGCAGAGAACTATCTAAAATACTAAGCCATGTGAAAGGCATAAAGAAAGAAGGGCAGGTAATACCAAGAAAGTACTCATTAAACAATATGATGAAATATTTTGTACAAACCCTTGAAGCGCTGCAGTTTATGCATTCTAATGATTATGTTCACAGGGATCTAAAACCAGACAATATCATGATAGACGAAGAGCTAGGGCAAGCAAAAATAATGGATTTGGGGCTGGCAAAACAAGTAAGCGAGCAGGAACCAGACAGAAAGAGCGATATGGACATCTTATTGGCAGACTCTGGAAAGACAGGAGTATATAAGGTATCTGCCGAAGCATTAAAACAATTAGGAAGACTGCCCAAGAAAACAGCAGAGACATTAGAAGGTCAGATTATGGGAACACCGAGCTATATGAGCCCGGATCAAATAAAAGACTCAAAAAGTGTAGATCAAAGAGCAGACATATTCTCAATGGGGATCATCTTATATGAACTCCTTACAGGCCAAAAGCCGCATAAAAAAGAAACGCCTCTTAATACTATCATGAGCATACTTAAAGACGAGACAATTCCTCCAATAGCAGTAAAAAACACGCTATATGATGTTCCTAAAGAATTAAGCGCGATTTGCGTGAAAGCATTAAGCAAAGACCCTAAATACAGATATAAAAATGCAAAAGAATTCCTGGATGACATTCAAGCATACATGAATCACGAAGCAGTCAGTGTTTATCAAGATAACTTCTGGGAAAAAATCGTAAAATGGGGCAAAAGAAAAAAGAAAACTGCAGGAATGCTAATTGGAGCAGCAATGCTGCTGCCACTAGCCCTCGGCGGAGTCGGTATAGTCAGAGCAATCGGCGCCCAGAATGAATTGCACCTTGAAAAAGACAAAACTGTTGCAGAAAGGGTTGCAAAAGAAGAAGCT
>JAHWHC010000005.1 GCA_019323555.1 Candidatus Woesearchaeota archaeon | reverse complement strand
TTCACCACAAATTTGATAACATCAATAAAAAAGCACTAAAGTTCTTGATTCCAACTGCGCTAATTGGCGGGGTTCTGGGGGCAGTATTTACCAACAGCATGCCTTCTGCAACAATAAAGATGATATTTGGGATATATTTGTTTATTGCAGCTGTCTTGATGTTCTTGAAGAAGTAGCTCAATTTTTAACAAAGAGAGGAAATTAAAAATTATTTTTGGTTTGCTTCATACCTTTGCAATGCCATCTGGAATGACAATTCTTTTTGCCCGCCCATTTGTTCTATTATTGCCCTTTCCATTGCAGGAGTTATTTTACCAATAGAACGGCCATTAATTGTGTATCCCATTTTCTGTGCATAAGCTTCAGTTACATACATTGGAATGCGTGAACCTCTTGGTACGATGCAATCAAACTGGCCATCGCCGTCAACATCTCGTGCATACCATTCGCCGCCATTAGTTGTTATCAGGCTTACATCGCCTTTTGGAACAAAATCTTCTGGCTTTGGCATATCTGCATTTCTGCTGCATCCTGCTGCTATTGCAAGAACTAATGTCGCAATGCACGTGGTTATTTTGTTGATTTTCATAGTAATACTCAATAATCTTGGTGTGTTTATAAAGTTTTTGTTTAATCACTACCCCTTAGTTATAACTAACAAATTCACTAATTATTTAAACCGCTTCTATATTCTATGTGAGAACAAATAACAGGATAATTATTTACAATATGGAAAACAAAATAACTGTGATGGAGAAGCCATACGCGGCAGAACAGGTAGAGAACATACTAAATCCGACTGTGAAGAAGTGGTTCTTCAGCAGATTCAAGCAGTTTTCTTTACCTCAATTGTATGGGGTAATGGAGATCCACAAAAGAAAGAACATCTTAGTTTCAGCACCTACTGGAGCTACAAAGACATTAACAGGATTTCTGTCAATCATAAATGAATTAGTAGACAGTGCTGAGAAAGGGATTCTTGAAGACAAAATATACTGCGTGTATATCTCTCCTTTGAAAGCACTGAACAATGATATTGAGAAAAACCTGAAAGAGCCATTATCAGAAATAGCTGCAATAGCCGGAAAAGAGCTAGGCATAAGGGTTGCTGTAAGAACAGGTGATACAACAACATCTGAGAAATCAAAGATGCTGAAAAAGCCGCCGCATATCTTGATCACAACACCTGAAAGCTTAAGCATAGTGCTGAGCTCTCCTAAGTTCAGGGAACACTTGCGGAAAGTTGATTGGTGCATCATTGACGAAATCCACGCACTGGCTGAAAACAAAAGAGGGGTTCATTTATCATTGTCGCTCGAAAGACTGGAGTATCTGTCAGACCACATGTGCAGGGTTGGACTAAGCGCAACAGTGGCTCCTTTAGATGAAGTTGCAGGATTTCTTGTAGGCCCAAAAAGAGACTGCGAGATAGTTGATGTGCAGTTCATCAAGCAGATGGACCTGCAGGTAATGAGCCCTGTAGACAACTTGATTGACACAGAGCACGGAACACTTCATTACAAAATGTATGAATTGATTGACAAATTAATCCAGGAACACAAGACAACGCTTATTTTCACAAACACCAGGGCAGCGACAGAAAGAGTTGTAGACCACTTAAAACATAAGTTCCCAAAAAGATATGAAGGCAATATCGGAGCGCATCACGGAAGCCTTGGAAAAAGAATGCGTCTCCAAATAGAGAACAAGCTTCGAAACGGAGAACTAAAAGCAGTTGTATGCTCAACTTCTCTTGAATTAGGAATAGACATAGGCTTTATTGATTTAGTCATTTGCTTGGGCTCACCAAAATCAGTTGCAAGATTCCTGCAGAGGGCAGGAAGAGCAGGGCATCAATTGCATGAAAAAGTCAAAGGAAGAATAATTGTGATGGACAGAGATGACTTGGTTGAGTGCGCTGTTTTGCTAAAGTCTGCTGTTGAAAAGAAAATAGATAAAATACACATTCCAACAGGAGCCCTGGATGTTCTTGCACAACAGGTTGCAGGAATGGCAATAGAGCAAGTATGGGATGAAAAAGAATTGTATAACACCATCAAGAAAAGCTATTGCTATAAAGACTTGAGCAAGCAGGACTTTAATGAGATTCTTGACTACTTGTCTGGAAAATTTGTTGACCTGGAAGACAGACATGTCTATGCAAGGATCTGGAGAAAAGAGGGTAAGATAGGCAAAAGAGGAAGGCTTGCAAGAGTCATCTACATGATGAACTCAGGAACAATACCTGATGAATCGTTTATCACTGTCAAAATTGGGGACCAGACAATAGGAAAACTAGATGAAGCATTTCTGGAAAAAATGAAGCCAGGAGATGTGTTTGTCCTGGGCGGAGATACTTATATGTTCAAGTTCTCCAGAGGAATGGTCGCACAAGTTAGTGCTTCTGCCAGCAGGCCGCCGACAGTTCCAAGATGGGTATCTGAGATGCTGCCACTAAGCTTTGACCTGGCTCTGGCAATTGGCAAAGCAAGAAGATTGGCATTTGAGAGATTTAATTCTAAAAAAAGCAAGCAAGAGATACTGAACTGGCTGCATGAATACCTTTATGTTGACCCAAAAGCAGCAAAAGCAATCTATTCTTATTTCAGGGAACAGTATGATTATGCAAAACAAGTCCCAAATGACAAGATGATCCTTGTTGAACACTTTAATGATGACAGAGAGAAAAAGATAATATTTCATTCATTATACGGAAGAAGAGTCAATGACTGCTTGTCAAGAGCATTAGCGTATGTCATCTCTAGAAATGAACACAAAGATGTAGAGATAGGCATAAGCGACAATGGATTTTATCTTTCAGGAGATAAAAAAGTAAATGCAATGAAGGCATTCAAGCTGTTGAAAGAGGATAAATTAGACCTATTGATGCAGCTGGCAATTGACAAGTCTGAAGTATTCAAGAGAAGATTCAGGCACTGCGCTACAAGAGCGCTTATGATATTAAGAAATTACATGGGCAAGAAGAAAAATGTCGGAAGACAGCAGGTAAGCTCGATGATACTGATGAATGCCTTGAAAAGAATCAGTAATGATTTCAGCATATTGAAAGAGACAAGAAGAGAGGTCTTGTCAGACCTGATGGACATTGAGAACACAAAAAAAGTCCTGAAAGGCATTGAGAACAAAAGCATAAGATTGGTTGAGATAGACACACGCATACCAACACCATTTGCATTTAATCTGGCTGTGCAGGGATATGCAGACATAATGAAGATTGAAGACAAGCATGAATTCTTGAAGAGAATGCACCAGCACGTTATCGCAAAAATAGGCTTGAACAAGGATGCTGACAAGGAACTGCTTGAGCAATACAAAAAAAATGAACCAAAAGACTACAATGAACTATTTGATGAGATGGAAGAGAAAGAACTGACTGAAAAAGAGCAGGAATACAAAGACATAAGGCAGATGATATGGAATCTCAAGAAAGTGCCTATGTTTGCAAAAGAGGAATTGATCAAATTAATAGATGGAGAAGACAATATACGATCAGATGTTGTAAAGGCAATAGAGCAGCACAAGAAAGAGATAAAGAAGAACTGGCCGAAAAAACTTCAGAAAATAGTTTTTGAGAGGCTTAAAGAGCAGTAACTTTATAAATTTCCTGACAATACCCCTTTTTGGTGAGATTTTGAAGCACAACTTCGTGAATGCAGAACCAAAATTAAAAGGCAAGGCACAGATATATCTTATGCAGCCTAACACATATGGAGTTTATACTGCAATACTGGCCGCAAAAACAAAAGAAGAGCTGCAGGAACTTGCTGATTTTTTCTCTGAGGAAGTTGATCCAAACAAAGTGAAAGAAATTACAGGCGGATTCTGCCTAGAACAGGCATTGATTGAGGAGCCAAGCGCAGAATTTGCAGACCATGATGTAATAGCTGCACAGCTTGAAAAAGATGACAAGATATTTGTGATTTTTCCGTCAGGCACAGCTGATGATGAAGAAATGAAAAAAACACTTAAAAATACCTGGAGCAAATTCGAGTTATCTCAGTTAGTGTTCTTGGCGATGAAATATCTTGCAGAGTGCAAAGAAGATCATGTAACTACTAAACTGCCTTCTACTACTTATTCCGACTGTATTCCAAAGGAATTTTTAGATATATTTGATGAGCTTCATGAAAGTCTTGTAGTTTCAAACCCTGATGAGGGGTTAACGATAACAACAGATTTAATGAAGCTATGCCAAGGCGCGCCATTTGCAAATACCATGCTGCCTTCAATGTGTGGAATAGCAAACAACGGCCATCCAAGAAGAGATGAACTGCTTAAATTATACAGAAACTTAGTGCACTGCGTTGTTGAGGAAAAGTACGAGCAAGCTGCAAAAATTCGCGAACAGATAAGCCAGGCAGTGCGATTTGATTATCATCTTGGCAGATATGTAAGAAAAGTAAAAGACAACACTTTTAGTCTGCCAAAAGAGATTGCCGCAGACATCTGCAGGAATCTCGATGCCCTGCAATACCTTGAACTAAGAGGAAACGGCATCATAATGCGCACAAAAACAAAAGAAGAAGAAAAAGAAGATTATTATCACGAAGCTGACCAGGCAGTTTTAGTAGAGGCTCCTGAAAAATCCACAACAATCGTGGAAATACCTCCTGAAATGGCTAAAAAAGCAGGCATAAAAAATAAAATAGAGATTTACTCACTTAAAGACAGGATAGAGATTTATGCAATAGATTGATTATTTCCCTTCCATCTTTTTCTTGAAATAAGCTTCCATTATCTTGTCAAAATCAACTTCGCCGTTCTCAAGTCTTCTGATGAAGTCATCACCCCAGCGCTTGTAATCTTCTGCAGAAACCTCTCTGTACCTGGTTTCTCCTTGTGCAATAAGTCTTTTCTCATAAACTTGAAGCACCTGCATAACACGCTCTGGAAGAGGGATAACGCGCTTTTTTTCTCTGTCTTTCTCATCTTTTGGAGGATCAATCTTGTCTGCAAATTCATAGAACTGATAGATATACGCGCGCTCTTTCATATCCATTCCCTGCTCAAGAGACTGCTTTTCTTTCTTGAACATAGAAATTCCATAAATAGAGCCAATGACTGCATAAGCAGTGAGGGCAAGAAGCAATGCGGTACTTGTGACAGCCAAGCCGTGCAAGAGCCGGAGTCTTCCTGGCTTTTCAGCTGCAGTTTTTTCATGCACTAACATCTGGTTATACACATTCATGATTACTGCTTCCCTGTCATCAAAATAACTCTCTTTAATCTCGCGGTACTGGTCTCTTTTCACTCTTTCTCCAGCAGTTTCATAGATGCCGTCAAATTTCTTTGCATTTAACAAGTTAAGAAAAGGATCCTCATCAGGATGAGTTGGAATAAGCTCAGCTTTAACAGCATCCAAGTCAACAACAGGCTGGCCAAAGCAGGCCTTGGCTGCCTTGATAAGAGAATGCATGCTCAAGCTAAATGCTTCTCGCACATCTGCACGCATTGTGCCGCTCTTATCTGAATATGGAACAGCCTCTCTAATCTCCTTGACTCCGTCTAAATCAGAAATTGCATCAAAAACATGTATTCTTCTCCCGCAAAGATTTCTTACGCTTTTTAATCTTTGTTCTAAACCAACCTCTGTGCCCTCTTTTTCCATTATTTATCATAAAAACAAAATTAGTATAAATACTTTGTGACTAATTCTTTACACAAATCTTTTTATATCATAAGCAGATAACAGGTGTTATGGGGATTTTGGCTTATACAGAGGAAACAAAATCAGATTTTGAGGGAACAATAATTGATTTAGAAACTGTGGGAGAGTTTGACAGATCCTTTTCTGACTCAAGAGAGTACAGGGGAATAACACCAGTAATTCTTGGATTAATTACCAGAGATTACTTGCTCATCTTTGCTGAAAAGCCCCCTTTGGAGATACCAGATTGGCTTAAAGGCAAGATTGAAGAAAGAAAACCGTTTGAAGCTATTAAAAAAGAAATCAAGTTCGAGCTAAGACGTTTTGAACGGCCATTTTATGCGTTTAATGCACGCTTTGAAAAAGGCGTCTTGTATCACTTCATAGGTGAAGAGATAGAATTCTTAGAACTTAATGAAAGACAATTTGAAAACAAGGAGCGACTTGTGAAAGCTATGGGCATAGATACTTATGATGACCCGTTTCAGGGCAATGGTCTTGCCTGCAGCCAGGCATACCAAGCAGGTGATGTAATCGCAGCAATGATGCACAATAGAGCTTGTCTTTTGAAGGAAAGAGATATCTTATTGAGAAGAGGACACAGAGAAGCAGATCCTTTGGAGTGCAGATTATAAATTTACCTCTTTCTTCCTTCTGGGAATGCAACCTTCTTAGGATGCTTCTGGAAAAAATCAATTATGTCAGAAGTTACCGCAGTAGTCACATTAGACTGCTCTTTTGGATTCAAGGGAAAAGTGACTCTCAATTCAACCCAGCTGCGGATTGGGGTTATGTTAAAATTAATTCCAGGAAACTCGCTCTCAAAATCAAAAACGTGCTGCAGAACACTGTATTTGGTCTTCATGTCCTTTAACTGAGGATTCACCTGCTTTTCAACGATCTTTCTGATGTTTTTCATCACAAAGCCAAAATCAGTATCATATGTCAATTGAAAAGGAATGTCAACCCAAATATAAGGAAAGTATTTTGAGTAATTTGCTATTGGTTGAGATAGCAACTGTGAATTAGGAAAAGAGATAAGCCTTCCACTAGGCAGGTCTGCCTGGACATACTCCCCGCCAACCTCCAGCAGCTTGGTTCTCATAGGATTAATGCTAATGACATCTCCTTTGAAAGTTCCAAGGCGAATCCTGTCCCCATCTTTAAAAGACCTGCCTGTCTTGAGATAAACCCACCCAACAAGATTAAGCAACGGCGTCTGGAACAAGAAAGCAAGAATGGCTGCAAGTATACCTACAGAGATGCTTGCAGCAAGCAGTTCATCCTGAATTATAAAAAAGATGCCTGCAGCAGTGCCAAGATAAACAAGATAATGCGCGATTTTCCTGACAGTTTCTTCTTTTACTGCAACATCGATTATTGACATTAACACAAAAGCAAATGCAACAGCAATCAAGGAATTAAAAACATGGGCTGTGGTTTTTGTCCACAGGAAAAAAGTTTGCATAGGCCCAACAAATCTCAGAATGATCAATACAGCAAACAAGAATACGTACATAACTACCTTGTTTTCCTCTTTTTCCATGCGTCCATATAAAAACCACTTGTATTTAAAAGTTTCTGATAAAAACATTTATAAATGCAAAACACCCAAACAACAAAAAAAGAGGCGAATGATGATACCTGTATTACTTATGGTTCTGGTGTGTTTAGTTCTAGCTTATATGTTATCAGAAGGCTTTAAGTTTATAGGACTTCCTAGGGTTGTCGGCCAGATCTGCGCAGGGTTGATACTTGGAGTAGGAATAATAAAATCCTTGGTATTCAATCCGGAAAACATACAAGTGCTCAAATTCCTTGCAGACCTGGGAATAATACTGCTTTTCTATTACATAGGACTTGAGATGAACCTGAAATCAATTAAAAAATATGTAAAAGAATCTGTGATTGTCTCGCTTTTCAAGGGACTTGTTCCATTAGCAATAGGCTTTCTTGTCTCAAAATACATATTCAACCTGGATGATGTCGCAAGCATAGTAGTTGCAGTTTCATTATCAGCAGGAGCACAATCTGTATCAGTAGACCTGCTTGAAGAGATGAAGATGCTAAAATCCAGGATTGGAACACTGGTAATAAGCGCAGGAATAATAACAGATGTTCTTGAACTGCTGATTATTGGGGCGCTTTTTGCAGTATTTGAGGTGGCTGTAAAGCAGACAACAATTGCGCAATTCGCTATTTATCTTATACTTTTCCTGCTCTTTATAATTGCGGCAAGACTGTGGTTCGTGCCATATACCTTCAAGATATTTGATAGAGATAAATCAAGCACATCAAGATTCATGGGCTCAATGATAGTTGTGCTATTGGTTGTATCGCTCTCAGAGTTTCTTGGAATAGGCGCGCTAATAGGAGCACTCACTGCAGGAATCATAATCAGGCAGACAATATTCAAGGATGTCACAATACCAAACTGGGAAGAGCATGATATTGCAAGAAGCATACACATAGTTGCATTTGGGTTCCTGATTCCTTTGTTCTTTGTATGGATAGGCCTTAACACAGAACTAAGCGCACTCATAATGCAGCCTTATCTTGTGATTTCATTAATTCTTATCGCAATACTCGGTGTCGTCGGTGCAACAATACTTGCAGTAAAACTTACCAAAGGCACGCTCAAGGAAGGAATACTCCTTGGCTGGGGCCTGAGCCCAAAAGGAGATATAGGTTTTGTAGTAGGAGCACTTGCGCTTGAGGCAGGAGTAATAACACAAGATCTGTTCTCTGTGCTGGTGATAATGGCCCTGATAATCACGGTGGTATCACCGATAATATTCAAGAAGCTGATTATAAAATGGGATCGGCATAAATTCTAGGTCCAGCCATTTGAGAAGGCATATATTATGAATGTGATGTAAAGCAGCAATAAAATTATTCCAGACCATTTGCTGATCTTATGCTTTGCTTTTATCAAATAAACAAACAATAAAGTGAAGAATGCCATTAGCGGTATCGTGTATAGAATGCTTATTTCAGAAAGAGGTATCGGCGTGATAAAAGATGCAACCCCAAAAATAAAAAACGTGTTCGCGATATTGCTGCCAATCACATTTCCAATAACCAGCCCGCCAAGACCTTTGCGAGCTGCCTTGATTGAGACAATTAATTCTGGGAGAGAGGTGCCTATTGCTACAACAGTCAAGCCAATAAGATTTGTTGGGAGATTAAGGAAACCAGCAAGCCACACTGCCTCTTCAATAAAAAACTTTGCCCCAAAAACAATTGCTGCACCAGAAAGAATAATTATCAATACATCTGCAACCAGGCTCTCATGAAATAAAGTGAGTGTTTTTTTATCTACCTGCTTATCTTCTTTCTTGGCTGCCTTTCTTATGACTGCGCTCTTGATTGTGGTGAGGTATTCAAAATTAAACAAGAAACTCAAGTAATCCCTGAATTTGTAATGCGAGTTTCTTTTTCTAGTCTTATATAAAAAAAGTATGTACGTGGCATATATCACAAGCAGAACAAACCCCTCCAATCTTGTGACGCCTCCATCTAATGAAAAATACAGGAATAGGATAACACTCAACAGCAAGAAATAAGAATCCCGGACATAAGTGCTTTTCTTTGTGTGCAGGACCTTCATAATTGCAGCAATTCCAATTATCAAGCCAATATTCGCTATATTGCTTCCCACAATATTTCCTGTGACCAACCCAGGATATTTTTCTAGTGCAGCAACAACAGAAGATGCAAGCTCAGGCAGAGAGGTACCAATAGCAACAACAGTCAAGCCT
>JAHWHC010000004.1 GCA_019323555.1 Candidatus Woesearchaeota archaeon | reverse complement strand
TGCCCTACATGATTCAATCCTGCGTATACTAGTTCGCCGTCATGATTAGGTACTTTTATAGTCTGCTGGCCTCTAATCGCCTGCGGGTCTTTCTCTCTACTTCCACACCCAGTTAATGCACCTAGACCTAATGCAGCACTCACTACGATTGCGGTTAGTGTCTTTTTCATTTCTGTTCCTCCTGTTTGTAGAAATCCTGTCTTTGTTTGACATAATCAGCAAGTGCACAGAATATTTCTGCAGCAGGTATATCTGGGACAGTTTCACCAATTGGAACATCCTTGTAAATCGGAATAATATCTGCTATGTTTCCCATTGCATCTATGTCAGAAAGCTTGTCATCATTATTGAAGACGTGCAGATAAGCTTCGCCCTCTCCATGATCAGCGATGTACAATACAAGATCGTTAGAATATTTTATGCGTGGTGTTGTTGCTAAATCTGTTTCTTGGCCGTCGTTTTCTAAGTCCAAAGCAGTATCCAAACTAAAACCTAATTTGATTTTAATTTCAGGCTTTTCACCGATATCACAAACATAATCTATGCTTTCATGCGGATCACTTATTTCTAGATGAGGATTGCGCAAACTAGCATCTGCTCCTCTCTCTTTCAATCTTTCAATGAAATAATTAGCCCATGTCTGGCCTTCTTGTCTCTCTGGTATTTCTGTCATTTTGGCCTCTCAAACTCTTTTCCGTCTTCGTCATCTGCCCTGTCTTGTTCTATCTGTTTTCTGCGTGCAGGATCTGCAACAAGAAATCTCAGATTGTCATAGAACTTGATTTTCTCAGGGTCTTCTAGTGTTCTTGCAACACGAAGTGCAGCATCATAGTTTCCATTTTCTTCGTGAAGCTGCATTGCTTTTCTGTAGAATCTTTCTGACTCTGATTGGCCAGGGCCATGTTCTTTTGCAAATTCTCCCAATTCTTCGCAGAGTTCTGCGCGCTCGCGCCTGCTAAATTTGTTTAATTTATCATGTGTGAAAGAAGCAAGATAATTTGCTGCAATCTTTAGAGCCATGTCTTTTCTTCCCAGCCACTCTGCTCTATGAATTGCGCCTATTACCTGGTAATTTAGTGCAGAATTACGCAAACTAGATACTTCTCTATCTTCTGTATATGCTTTTTGAACATATTCTTCTGCCCATTTATCTGCAAGATCAGTAAGGCCTGCTTTTTCAGCACACTCTACTGCTTTTTTAGTGTGCTCTAATTGTCTGTAGAGATTTGCAGCTGTTTCATATCTTTCAGCATGCTCTGCTAGTTCTGCCATGAACTTTAGCTGAATTTCCCTCTTTGGATCTTCCCTATATGGGCCTCCGTTAGTTGAAATCTGTGCAGTTGAAGGCTCCATCTCTAAGACATCATCAATATATTTATCAGGAACGCTTTGGCAATCAAGCCTTTGATTTGCTATTGCTTGCTCAAAGAACGTCTGCCTAGACTCTTTTGATACTAATTTATCCAATATTTCCTCAAGTTCTTCTTTCTTTATTGTCATTTTCTTTTACCTCTGTTATAATCTTCTTCAAATTCATCCCAGAACGGCTCGACATAGCTTGCCATCTGCTCGAATATTTTGGCGGCTTTGTCAGCCTCTTCGATTGTTAGTTTAGGTTTGATTACGCCGTCATTTGATTCATATTTCTGGACTGCTGACACCATTCCATTCATCCATTCGCAAAAGTTCTCGTATGCTGAATTGTCTTGATTCCGCAAGGCAGAAGTAATGGCCTGTACATCTGGCTGCCATCCTTTCAAAAGACCAAGATTAAGAAATGCCTTTCCAGTCCTTCGTGTGTCATATGCAGCCTGTCTTAATCTTTCAACTGGAGTTCCTGGCTTGTAATCTGTATTTCCTTGGCTGTAAAACTGAAGAAAATCTTCATGAGATACCCACTCATTTCTTGAAACAATGAAAAATCTTTCTTCTAATCTTTCAAGCTCTGTCAGCAAGCCTCCTGACAAGCTGGCTGTGCCGCTTCTTATTGTGTGGGTTCCATCGTCACTAGCCACTACTATTGCTAAATCAAGCCCGTGTGTGTGCTTTAATCCTCGCAAGAAAAGATCATGTGCAGATTCGTCTTCTAATGTGCCTTGGTAAAACCTCTGAAAACCTTCTCTGTATAGAACTGTGCTGTCTTCTTTTAGTTCAATAGATATATTGTGCTGATCCATTAACCTACCAAGTCCATCTGTGTCTCTGTCTGTTGTTATGTCAATTTTCATTTTCACCCACCAACCATAATAATAGTATTCACGGAATGATATATTATTGAGGATTAAACAGTATAAACTGTTTAAAGCCTCAATTATACCAAGTTCCGTCTTTCAATGAGGAATAAACAGCTGCTTTTTCCATGCCTGTCACGTTTGCTACCCAGGGGACGAGCATTTTTTTTGCATCTGTGGATGTAGCGATAGGGCACGGCCTTGCATTAGCAGTTCTTGCTATGAATGCATGCTTTGTTCCATCCCGTATCTCTACGCCAGGCAATTCTGAAAGCAGCCTGACTATCTGCGATAGCTTTATTCCGTCTCTTGTTTTGTTTCCTGCCATTGTAATCACTGTAGTTGCTGTTATTAGTGAATAGTAGTAATAGTAAGAAAGATATAAACATTAGGTTTAAAGTATATATACTAGTATAAATCTATAAACTTTCCATTAACTTTATAAACATCTTACTATTATTACTAGCTTATGAGAAGGAAACTCGTCAAACAAGGGGCTGCCACAATGATGGTTTCACTGCCCTCAAAGTGGATCAAGGACCAGAAACTTAAGAAAGGCGATGAAGTAGAGATATCTGACATAGAAGGCACTCTGCAGATAAGCACAGAAAAAAAGACAGAGGCCCTGAAAAAAGAAATCAAAATAGCAACTCCTGCGGAGTATATGAACAGATTGATAGAAGTTCCTTATATGCAGGGGTATGATGAAATAACAATACACTTTGAAGACGCAAAAGTCATGGATCTTGTTGTAAAAGAAACAGAAAAACTTCTTGGAATGGAACTTGTTAACCAAACAGAATCAAGCTGCACACTAAAGAATGTTGCAGAGGCACTAGAACAAGAGTTTGACAACATAATGCGAAGATTATTCCTGCTGGTTAAGTCAATGGCACAAGAGAGCCTGGATGCTGCAAAAGAAAAAGATTACCAAAGACTGCAAAACATCGCAGACCAGGAAAGAATGTGCAACAAATATTCGCTTTTCTGCCTCAGACTAATAAACAAATACGGATACAAGAACTCAAAAGAGGAAAAATTCGTGTTCCACACAATAGCTGTGCTAGAACAATTAGCAGACCATTATACATACATATGCAATCATCTTGTCAAAACAAAAGAAAAGATTGCACCAGAAATATTGTCTTTCTACAAGGATGTAGTTGCGCTAACAGATCTATACTATCAATGTTTCTACAAAAGAGAAAGAAAAAACATGCTTGAGATGAAAGAACTAATAGACAAGCTCCACAGAAAACAAGAAAAACTGCTAATATTAAAGAAAAATCTGTACTTGACGCACTATTTAACGTATATCATGGAGAAAACTACTCACCTGAGCCACTTTCTTTGAGTTTTGCGCCGCCCATGTGCGCAAGAGAACATTTCATGATTGAAGCTAACTTGACAGGCAATAGATCTATCCATGTGAAATCTTTATCACCAGCACGATGCCTTTCATAAGCATCAATTGTGGCTTGGTAGTAAAACAACAAAGCAGGATTTTGTATCTTTCTTGATAAAGGATCCTGACCTGAGGGATAACTGCCATGTATTCTTCTGAATTCCTGCTCTTCTTCAGGAAGCTTAGAGAGCATTTCTTCATATGCAAGAGCTCCTTGGTGATACATCAAAGATTCTTGTGCTTTTGAACACTGTTCTGCACGTGTACGATCATTATAAGCATTTATTGCCGCATTAATAAACTGCCAACCGTCTCCTGCGCTTTCTGCCTCTTCTTCTTTTTCTCTGTACCAAAACTCGCCAACAACGGTCTCTAGATCTGTATGGCCTTCTGCAGCTTTTCTGAAAACCTGCGCAGCGCTCAACAGGCACTGCTCATCATCATTTCTTAAAGTTTCAGCTGTAACGCCAGCTTCCTCTGGCCTTACAGGAACAATTCCTGCATAGCCATTCTCTCTCAATTCCTTTGCATAGATTGTTTTTCCGCCTGCAATCAAGCCAAGCAGGATCTTTTCATCAACACCTGTCTTTTCACTCACTCTTTCAGCTAAATCAGCGTATTTCTGCTCATACACATTTGTTCTAGGAAGTTCTGATTTATAAGCCTCAATTTTCCTGTTTCCTGCAAGCTCAGCAAAAAGCGCTATTGGTGTAAGTAACACACCAAAGGCTCCTGTTACAGCCAAACAAAAGCCCCCCACAAACACAGCTTCACTGCATTTCTCTTTAACATAATCTTTAGCTAACTGCATATAGTTCAGCTTTCTATCTAACTCTCTCAAAGAATCATGCATTTTCCATCTCATATCACTGGAAGCCATCTCTCTTTAACCTCAAAGCTATCTTTACTGCACCGGCGCCCATGTTCAGGTTATTCACCCACCAGCACTTGTATTTCCAGTACTTTGGGTGCATTGTGACATGGAACAAGTCCTCGTCCCATTCTTTTGCCATAGGCTGATAATTGCCCCTGAAATCGCCGCTGCTGCCGGCAGATTCTCTTTCAGTGGTAATTTCATCAAACAAGGCCTTTAGCTGCTTCTCAAGCTCATCACGCTTTTGCCATTCTTTCATCGGAATTGCATCGTGCTGTACAACAATAGCATCATACTGTGCAAGCTCTTCCTCGCTTCTCATTGATCTCCATTCCTTGTATTGTTTCAAGCAGGCATAAGCATGTTCAGCTTCTTTTTTTGCATTTTTTATGTTCTCTCTTACCTGATAAAAAGGCTCTTCATACATTAAAATTAAGGCAGTCAGCTCATCGCCTACCTCTCTAAGCAATCTCTTGAATTTTCCAGCACCGCTCAAAAAATCCTGTTCAGGATCTTCCCATAAAACCATTCCTTTGATACCTGCTTCTTCAGGAGTCACAGGAGTCCTGCCGCCCCAACTAATTATCGCATGCGGGCCGCTGTTGCACTGGTGGCAATACTCTACTAATCCAGCAAGTATGTATCTTGGAACACCTGTCTCTTTGCTGACTTTTTTGATTCCCTCTTCAAATTCTTTATATTCCCCAGAGTCTCGGTAGGGCCACACGCCCTCTTTTTCTTCAATGCCTCCGAAATAATAAGCATCTTTTACAAAGTAATCCAGGCTTCTCTGTTTTACATCTGCAATAAAACTCTCTGGAACAGGCTCTCTGATTAATTCACTTAATTCCTTCTGCTGTGCCCATTTTTTATTAGCATCTAACAAAATCGGAACACTATACGCAGCAGACGGCGCCAAAATGCCTGCAGCTAACGCTGCAGTAAGAAATGCCTTTCTTATTTTTGGGTACCAATTCAATTTCCATCTAAGTTTTTTCAGTGGCTTCATTTTCCTAGGTTTGCAATAGCGCGATCAGTCAGCTCCTTGTAATTGTGTCCAAACTCTTTTGGATAGTCCCGCTCAAATTCCTGTTCCTTGGAGTAATCCCAGTAGCTTCTTCCTTGCTTCCATTTTTCTACAAATTCCGGGCTTGTGTAAAATGCTAGTATTGCATCTGTTATGTCTGGAAACAGCTTCTTCATGTCACTCAATCTTTTTGCAGCTGCAAAAACATTATTCTCAGGATCCTCAAGATTCTCTTCCTTGACAAAAGATTGTCTTTCAGAAAGACCGCTCTTTAACTTGAACAGCTCTCTTGCCTTCTTAGCACCAGCATCACGAGCCCAAGGCTCTGGATTCTGCCTGTAATCAAGCAGAAAATCTGCAACCTTCTTGTTATATTGATAAGCAGCATTAATCACAGCAGCAAGTTCTTCTGGATTTACATTATCATATTTTCCTGCATATTCCTCAACAAAAGGCATCAATGCATCATTTCTTCCTAAATTTCCAAAATACTGGTTAGTTCTTTCAATCTTTGTAAGCATTCTTTGCTGCTGCTCAAGCTGATTTGCATAAACCTTTGTTCCAATAAGACCTCCAACAGCAATCAATACTCCTGCAGCTATCTTCAGCTTGTGCTTTTTCCACAATTTTCCCAGCCTTTCTGTCAGAGGAGGCTGTTCATACTTTGCCATGATAGACGGTGTTCCATAATTCTCAATAGACTGGTTTGCATATGGGTCAAGCTCTTTAGCGAATTTCTCATACTCTTCTTCTGTAAGCCTTGAAAACTTGCCTTTAGCATCTTTTTCAAGAGCGCTTACAAGAGCTGTTTTTTCTTCTTCGTTTATTGTGCTGTCTGCTGCAATCATCTCAAGAGCGTCTGTGAAATAAATATCTGCCTGAGCCTGCCTTTCTGGCCTGTGCCGTCTAGAATCCAGTGAAAGCTTGTGATACTTTGCAGCAGAGGCAAGCCTGTCAAAGATCTTTGCCTTGGTATACACAAGATTGAAACGCTCCCTGTCTTCATAATTCCTTTTTTCACAGACATGATCAACAATCTCCTGCTCTGTTTTTTCGCTCAAGCCTGCTCTTTTCAGCAGCTTTACAACATCCCATTGGGGAATGCTGAAGCCTGCAAATTCCCAGTCAATCCAGTGAGGCTTGTGCAGCCTCTCAATGACGTTATCTGTGTGAGCATCACCATGACAGAAAACAGTGTCTTCTGAATCCAGGTAACTAGTGATATTCCTTTCAATAATTGAAACCAGCTCATCAGTATTTGGCCTGTATTTTTGCTTGAACCAATCTCCAAAAGATGTTCCGTCCTTTCCTAGGACTCTCAGGTTTTTGAACCAGCTCCTGTTTTCTTCAACAGTATTTGATATCTCAATTAACTCGTCAAGAGCAGGAATTAATTTTTCCTTTCTTTGCTTGTCATTATACTCTCTTGCGCTTCTTTCTGCCTTAGCCTTCTCAATAGGATCTGTTAAATAAGAAAAATCTGTTCTCCAAGAAGACCGCTTTAATGCATTTGTTAAAGTTTCGCCGTGAATATACTTTTCAACAGTTATCCCATTATGGGGATCACTTGCAAGGATAGGGCTAACTTTATCTGTAACTCTTGCAAGCAGAGGCTGTACTTTCAGGGTTCTCTGGTATTCATCATTCTTTGCATGCTTTTTAGCAAAAAAAGTCGCGAACTCACCTGGCCGCAATTCTAAAATAATCTTGTAAAGACCGCCTCCATTGATTTTTCCTTGTTTAGATGCCTGTTCTACCAAAACCTCATAAATCGGAAGAGGGTGCCTGTTGAAAAACCAGCCAGTTCTGCTGGCTAATTCTTTTGTGTAAGATTCATCAATCTCTCCTGTCTCACCAAGGTGTATCAATAAACCTTGCTCGTGCTTTCCAACCAAGAGATTTGAGTAAAACCTGTCCCAATCCCCTCCTCCTAATTCCAGCTTTAGTGCGTGAGCATGACGAAGCATCTGGTGTCTGGTATCATCTTTTCGCAATAGCCAATCCAGGCCCCGTCTCGCTAATCTTGTAATAGGATTTTTCAGGGCAGCCTTGAACTGCTTTTTGTAAGTCCCTATATTAAATTCCTCAAGAGTGCCTATGCCTGGAAGCATTGTAATCAATTCACCATGTTCATCAAAAACATACCGCGCCATGCGCCTTTTTGCTTCTAAATCCTCGTCAGTAGCGCCCAGTGTACTTCTTAGAATACCTTCTTCTCTTTTCCTGCGCTGCTCTGCTGATAACATTATTTAGCCTCCTCCAGAACGTCAATAGTCAGTTTTACGACTGTCTTTGGCTTTAATTTATTTTCAAGAATTCTTGGAACTATGATTACAGCTTGATTTCCATGCTTCGCTACTTTCTTAGTAATCACTATCTGCTCTGCCACTGAATCCACCCCTGAGTATGTATAAATTATACATAATAATAGTAATAATCCTTTATAAAGCTTTCGGTTATTTGTCTCTAAGAAGTGGTTACACTATTCGTACTCTAGGTCTTCCTCTTCCTCAGGCTCTGAATCGCCAGAATCCTGGTCTTCTGGAGCTTCTTCAACAGGCTCTAAAAC
>JAHWHC010000034.1 GCA_019323555.1 Candidatus Woesearchaeota archaeon | reverse complement strand
GTTATGTCTGTTGAATCAACAACAACCATCAAGTCAGGCTCTGCACTCATGATCAAGCTGATCCTTGTCTCATCTTCATATTCTGCATTTCTTATGTCCCTGTAACTTACTTTCAAAGGCACTGAATAAACCTTTATGTCAGCAGAAGTATCTGCAATCAAGCTAAAGCTGACTTTCTGTGTCTCACCAGGAAGAATTTCCTTGATCCTCTTAGTGTTGCCAGAACCAATAGGGGCAATGACAGACTCGTCAAGCTCTAATGTAACATCGATGTCCTTAACAGTTATCTTCCCATGATTGCCAAGATCAATATCCACCTTGATGAAATCACCAGGCTGAATTGCCTCTGGGGTTGTTGAGTACTCATCAACTGTCAAGATTGCACCAGCAGTCCTTATTGAAATATCCCCTTCTAGCCTTGTCCAAACCAGAGACTGCCCAAATTGATACTGGAATTTAACAGGCATATCTTTGTTAGGGGCATCATGAGCTACAATCAATCTGTACTTAATGACTGCATTCTCATTAGTGGGGAGCGCCTTAAGAGTCTTCATTTCATCCTCTCCCTCTGCCAGAGAGAAAGGATATTCTGGGAAAAACTCAATCTTGAAATCTTCTGAAGTTGTTCCAAGATTAGTTATAGACACCCACACTTCAACATAACCTCCTGGCTCAACAGGGGCTGGCTCGTATTTTAGAATATCTGCGGTTATCACAGGGCCCTGCCTTGCGGCAAAAACACTTGCTGCTGAAACAACCACTAATAATAGCACCATTAAACTTAACATTATTTTTTTCATTTTACTTTCCTCCTCGTTTTATTCTTGTCTTAACAACTTGACCATCAACTAAAAATGCGATACGATCAGCATGCTCTGCCAAATCATTATCGTGTGTTACAAAGACAACAGTCTTGCCTTTTTTCCTGTTAAGATACTTGAGCAATTCCATTATCTTCTCACCAGTCTTCTGATCCAGGTTTCCAGTAGGCTCGTCTGCCAGAACAACCTCTGGATCAACTGCTAAAGCCCGCGCAATAGCAACTCTCTGCTGTTCACCTCCTGATAACTGTCCTGGAGTGTGATTCATCCTATCTTTTAATCCCATTTCATTCAATAACCGCTCTGCAGTGTCCAGTCTTTCTTCTTCTGGAACATTCTGGAAAATCAATGGCAGCATCACATTCTCCTTTGCAGTGAGGTTTGGGAGCAGATTGAATTTCTGGAAGATGAACCCAATTTTCTTTCCCCTAATCTGGGCCAAGTCAGATTCTTCTAGATGTGCAATGTTGATTCCATCTAGATGAATAGTTCCTTTGCTGGGAATATCCAAGCAGCCAACTAGATTCATTGAAGTTGACTTTCCAGAACCAGAAGGTCCCCGAATTGCAAGGAATTCACCATTATAAACTTCAAGATTAAGGCCTCTTAAAGCATGAACAAAATGCTCACCTAATTTGTATGTCTTCCAGACATCCTTAAGCTTGATAACAACTTTTCTCTTTGTCATTTTATCTTTTTCAGCTCCTTTAGTGATTTGCTTAAAATATCTTTTACTTTTTTCTTGTTTTTCAAGAATAATCCTCTGCTGAATATCCTTGCCAGCTCCATCTTAAATTCCTGGACTTCAGGAGGAATGTCTTCAATAGAGTATTTTCCTTTTCTTAGTGCCTCCATTGTTTCCTGGAACTGGGTTAATTTTTCTCCTGTCAGGGCAGCCCAGAGCTTAATGCTTTCATCTACCTTTTGCAGAAGGATATCCTTATGTAAATTTATTACATTTAGATGTTCTTTGCCTTCTTTTGTAATAGAATAAATCTTTTTTCTTCCGTCTTTCTTGCAAGAGACAAACTTTTTCTTTGTCAAATCCTCAAGAACAGGATACATAGAACCAGGGCTTGGCTTTGAGCCTATCTTTTCCTCTATGAACTTCATCAAGGCATAGCCTGACAAAGGCTTTTTGTCAAGTGCTTTCAGCACAAGCAGCTTTAGATTGCCTCTAATCATGGTATCGTTCCCGATATATCGGTAATAATATATCGCTAATAATATATCGGAAGCGATGGTAATATATAAATCTTGTGGTTTTCAGCAGCTTTTTATACTCTGCAGGGCTTTTGTGGAGTATGCAGGTTTCACAGAAAAGACTGGAAACAGTATTAAGAAAAGTGTATGTGCCTGAATGTATTTATTTAAAACAAGCAGAACTGGATCTTTTGAAGGCAACAGGAACATTTGAGATAGGGCACACTTTTTATACGACAGAGCCGCTTGAGCACCTTGCAGATGTGCAAGCAAAAATCTGCTTAAACCAGCTAGCATATGTTGCTTTTGCAGAATGGATAGACAGAGGAGAGTTTGAAGGCATAAACCTGGAATTTGAGGAATACCTCGATTTAATGAAAGAAAAAATGTACATTGTTGAGTCAAGCATAAAATTCAAAGAGCCAATAGACACAAACAAGCCTTTTGAAATAACAATGCAAGTAAGGCGCCATTTGCAAGTTGGGAAGAATCCATTTGTTTATCTTGACTATAAAATCGCAGGTGGCAAAGCAGAAGGAAAGATTGGGCTTTCATTAATGCTTAATAATTCTAAATCACAGTAACATTTATATACTATATATAACAAAATCAAAGTATAATTAAAAAAGGTGATAATATGTCGTTAGGTATGTCTACTCCTAAGAGAGTGTTTTTCATAGTTGTTCTTGT
>JAHWHC010000033.1 GCA_019323555.1 Candidatus Woesearchaeota archaeon | reverse complement strand
GCTGGTTCTCCAGATGTTTTTGAACGCGAAGTATTGTTCAGTCTTCCATTCTATGCATATATCGGCAAGGAAGCGCAGCAAAGATACATTAATTTAATGAAAGCTCTGCGTTATAGAGAAGGTGAAAGAATCAGGCCAGAAGAAATTGAAGTGGACAAAGCATTTATTGAATGGGCGCGACATCTTAGAAAAGCACAGGATCCTCCTGGCACTGTGCGAGGTTTGTTGAGTTTGTTGTAAAATGAAAAAACCACAGATCATTTCTGTTTATGATCTTCCTTTAGTTAATAATGTCTGCAATCAGGACTTGAGAGAGATTCCTTTTGAGCTTCCTACCTGCAGCATTGCTCATGTTTCTGTCAGGCCAGGCGCAGAATCTCTTCTTCATAAGCACAATAATTTGTCTGAGATTTATTTTGTTATAGAAGGCAGAGGAAACATTCTTCATGGAGACCAGTCACTGCGTGTTTTAGGCGGCTCGTACTTGTTTATTCCGCCAGGCAGGCCACATAAGTTGAGAAACTCAAATCTGACAGTCGGACTGGAACATCTGGTCATAGCATCACCGCCGTTTGATTCAAAAGATGTTCATTTGGTTGGTGATGACGGCCATGAGCCTGCCATAGACTCTTTGTTTAATTATCGCGGCGACCCTATTCCTGCTCAAGATGGTGGTGTTGTGCGTGAATTGCTTTCAGATGAGGAAAAAGAAAAGGCAAAGGTTCAATTAGCGCTTGGCTACCTTCCGTTTGGCAAAACAGCAACACCTCACCGACACCAAAGAAGTGATGAAGTTTACTATATTTTAGAAGGAAATGGTTACATTCACCTTGATGATGCCGCGATTGCTGTGACAGAGGGTGAGATGATATTTATTCCTGCAGGAGTCATGCATGGATTAGAAAATCAAGATACTTTGCGCTCAATGGAGGTTCTCTGTATTTCATCTCCAGAATTTCAAGAGGAGGATTTTTTTAGACATGGCAAAAAAGCGATTCTGCCCTAAGTGCAAGAGCACAGATATAAGTCCTGACCTGTCTGCAGAATCTTATGGAAAAGGCTCTATGTTCAATGCATACAAGTGCAACAAATGCGGCTATAGAGGAGAGTTTTTTCCTGAGGTTGATGATGAGGACGATTCATAAGATCGCAGCAGTTGTCATTCAGGACAATAAGTTCTTGATGGTCCGGAAGAAAGGGAAAGATATCTGGACTAGTTTGGGTGGCAGAATTGAGGAAGGAGAGACAGAAGAGCAGTGTTTGTTAAGAGAGATTAAAGAAGAAGCAAACTGCAATGCAAGAATCATAAAGAAGTTAGGTGTTTTCTCTGAAAAAGCTTGTTTTGATGATGCTATGCTGTGCTTGTCTACTTATTTGGTTGAATTAGATGGTGAAATCAACTGCGAAGACCCAGAACTAGAAGAAGTAAAGTTCATTGACAAAGATTATGAAGAGCAGGAAATTAAACCTTCCTTGACAATCACAAAGCAGATTATTCCTTTTTGTATTAAGGAAGGGTTATTAGATTGGTAATTAAAAAAGAAATAAAATAATCCTAGAATTGAACAATCAATCCTAGCTTGTTTCCTATTTTTCCTGCGTCTGTTTCTGTGTTATAGCTGTCTCTTACTGCAAGAAGGCAGTCAGTTGGTTTCCAGTCTCCATTTTTGCATCCTAGTTTCAAGACAGTTAATCCGCCTTGCGTATCTTCTGAAACTATTTTTGCATGCTGTTCTATTGCAGTTTTCAGCGATTCAAAAGCAATTCCTGTGTTTGAAAGCACATACAGTGTTGCGCTATCGCCTTCAGGCACAGCGTATACTGGAAATTTGCTTTGCTTGACATCTGCAAGAGCTCCTTGAAGACCTTTTGCTTTTGCAATGTCTTCCTGTCCAGATGCTTTTAATTGCTGGAATGCTTGATAGATCTCTCTGGCTTTTTTCCAGTTTTCTACCTTGCTTTCATATACTCGCAGGGCTTTGCTGAAACCTGCTATGTGTTCTTGCATTCCTTTAGAGACTATGTCTTTTACACTGTCGTCTGCACTTTCTATTAATGTGTTTAGTGCTTCAAGTTTCTTTCTCGCGGTTTCTATCTCTTCATCAGATGCATATATCTTGCATTTCTCCCAGGTTTCTGCAGTACCTAAATCAAGGGCAGATTGTAGCTCTTGATAATCAATGTCAAATTCTTTCATTGCGCGCTCTTGAGCATATCTGTCAGCAGAAGTTGGCGGTTTTGTGATGAAGTCTGTGTCAAAACCTGCTTCCCTGAGTTCTGCCAGCATCATCTCAATTGTTTCAACTACATCGTTTCTTGCTTTGAGCAGTTCCATGCCTGCTTCTGTCAGGCTTCCTTTGGCAAGCACGTCGTAAACAGTATTTATTTTTCCGATTTCTTCTGCAAGTTTTTGGCGTGCATTTTTTTCGTTCTGTACATCACCAGCAAGTTCAACACATTTTGCTTCAAGTCCGGATGCTGTTTCTTGTGCCTGAATTAGCTCTTGGGTCATCGCGCCCAAGCGGGTGTAAAGCTGGTTATTTTCTACTCGCAGTCCTGCTACTAACTGCTCTTCAAGCTCTTCTAATTGTTCAGCAGTTATTGCACCATTTGGCGGTGCATCAATCTCCTGGAGCTGGAAATTGGGATTGAGTGATCCGCCCCACCGATTCCGTTCGCCTGCAATTTTCTCAAATTCTGCAAGGATACTTGCTGCTTGGTTTTCTGTTGCCTCAAAGAAAATGCCGACATCTTCCTTCTTGTTGACCATGCTCATGCTTATCCTGTCATCTTCATCTGGCCTGTTGTATAGCCCTTTTTGGATAATTCTTCTCAGAACTATAATTTTAGGATCATCCAAATTGTGTATCAATTGCCAGTGTTTCTTTTCCTCAGGTACTTCTTCCTGTTCTTCTTCATCTTTTGCCATATAAACATCCCCCCAGTCAATTATGACTGCAGAGAAATACATTGTTTATTTAAACTTTTTGCTCTATTTTCCTTGAGGAAAAGTATATAAATGCCATAGAGTTTACTTCTTCTCATGGGTGGAAAAAAATTACAGATAGGTATTGATTGTGATGAGCCTTTGGCTGACTTTAATTCTGTCTCTTGCCCTTGGCATAATGCGTCATATGGGTCAAACATCACAAAAGAAGATATCACGACTTACAGGATGTGGCTAGTATGGAACTGCCCAGTAGAGGAATTCAATAAAAGAGTTATAGAATTCTATGAATCAGAAGAGTTTAACAATGTCCTCCCAACAGCAGGCGCTGTAGAAAGCACACAGGCTCTGGCAGAAGCAGGCCATGAAATGATTGTGATAACCTCACGTTTTGGGCCAGCAGTTGAGAAAACAGTGCCTTGGTTGGATAAGCATTTTCCTGGAAAGTTCTCCAAGGTAATTTTTGCGCAGAACTATTCTATAGAAGGAATCCATAAAACAAAAGCAGAGATCTGTGAAGAAGAAAAGGTGGATATCTTAATTGAAGACTGTCTTCAGTATGCATTAGAATGTCATGAAAAAGGCATTCCTGTGATTCTGTTTGATTGCCCCTGGAACGGCAAGAGAGAAATGCAGGATTCCGGTTTAGAATGCCTGCCTTCAGGCATTGTCCGGGCAAAGGACTGGAAACAAGTTGTTGCTTTGATAGATATAATAAAAAAGGATAAAGAAGCCTTCTACAAATTATAAAAAAAGAAAAATCATTTCTTCTTTTTTGCTTTCTTTTTGGTTTTGCATCCGCATGTTGCACACATAGGAAACACCTCCTTTCAGCAATATTTTATTTTACTAGTATATATTTCTTTTTATTTGGAAAGATTTATATAAGACAAATTCAATTCTAGGCTTATGGGAAAGACGTATACTTTGCCTGATTTGCCGTATGCTTACAATGCTCTAGAGCCGCATATCTCTGAGCAGGTCATGAAGATTCATCATGACAAGCATCATGCTGGCTATGTCAAGGGCGCAAACAGCATTCTTGAGCAGCTAGAGGCAGCAAGAAAAAGCAAGAAAGACATTGATCAGAAGGCAACTCTTAAGGCTCTGTCTTTCAATATAGGAGGCCACCTATTACATTCTTTATTCTGGCCTAATCTGGCTCCTGAAGGAAAAGGAGGAGCTCCTAGTAAGGAGCTGCAAAAGGCTTTGGAAAAGGAATTCGGAAGCTTTGACCGCTTCAAGGAAGAATTCACTAAAGCTGCTGCTAGTGTTGAAGGTTCTGGTTGGGCTGCTTTAACTTTCTGCAAGAAAACAAACAGGCCAATTATCATGCAGATAGAGAAGCATAATGTAAATATCTATCCTATGTTCACAATATTATTGGTTGTTGATGTCTGGGAGCATGCATATTACTTGGATTACAAGAATGAGAGAGGAAAGTTCCTTGATGCTTTCTGGAGCATCATCAACTGGACTGAAGTTAATAATAGATTTAAGACCACTTGTGGTTAAAAAGGAGGTAAAAAAATGAAAAAAATATTGTATCCAATAATGTTGGTGTTGCTTAGCTCTTTTGCTTGGGCACAGACAACTGGATTGATGCATTATAAAGACGGTAGCGCAGGAGGATCTGGCATGCTGTTGGGATTGCTTTATTTTGCAGCAGGCTCTTTGATTTTCTCAGTGATCTTCTGGTTGACACATAATTGGTTAGTAAAAAAGAGGTGAAAAAATGATGAATACAAACAAAGTAGGTTTGACTTTAGGAAGCTTAGTCGGCTTAGTACACTTGATCTGGGCTGTTATGGTTAAGCTAGGATTTGGCCAGGGCTTTTTGAACTGGGCTTTAAAGCTGCATTTCATAAGCTCTCCGATGGCAGTTACGCCGTTTACTATCGGCAATGCTATCTTCCTGGTGATTCTTGCCTTTGTAGGAGGGTATGTACTAGGATGGCTATTTGCAGCTTTCTACAATTATTACGACAAGAAGTGCAAATAAGTTAATTTTAAATAGGCCCCTCTGTTTATAGGGGCCATGAAATTATTTAATCTGCAGCAGGAATTGAAGAGATTAGGGGATTCTAAACAAGCCAAACTTCTTAGTGGTTTTTTCAAGACAGGCAAAGGAGAGTATGGCGAAGGCGATGTTTTTCTTGGGATTCCTGTTCCTTTGCAAAGAACAGTCGCAAAAAAATACATAGATCTCTCACTCAAAGATACACAATCTTTGCTGCATAGCAAAATTCATGAGCATCGGCTTGTTGCTTTGCTTATTTTGATAGACAAATACAATAAATCAGAAAATAAGAAAGAAATTGTTGATATTTACCTGAAAAACACCAAGAATGTAAACAATTGGGATCTAGTTGATCTTTCTGCGCACAAGATACTTGGAGATTATCTGTTGGATAAAGATAGGAAAATACTGTACAAATTAGCAAAATCAAAGAATTTGTGGGAAAAAAGAATTGCAATTATCTCAACAGCTGCTTTCATAAGCAATAATCAATTCGATGACACATTGAAAATCTCAGGAATACTATTAACTGATAATCATGACTTAATTCATAAGGCAGTTGGGTGGATGTTAAGAGAGGTTGGAAAGAAAAACCAAGCTGCAGAAGAAAAGTTCCTGAAAAAATATCACAAGACAATGCCTAGGACAATGTTGAGATATGCTATAGAAAAGTTTGATGAAAAGAAAAGAAAGGTTTACATGCAAAAATGATAAAGGAAATACAGGCTTTAAGAAAATCCAAAATTAAATCTATCATAAACAAGAGATTAAAAGAGTTTGAAGCCCTAGGTAAAAAGAGTTCTAAAGAGTGGTTTTCTGAGTTATGTTTTTGTATATTAACTGCAAATTCCAAGGCAATCACTGCTTTAAAGATCCAGAAAGAGTTAGGTGCTAAAGGTTTCTGTGGATATTGTTTCAAAGACATAAGAAATACAATAAAGAGAAACAAGCACCGTTTTCACAATAACAAGGCAAAGTACATAACAGAAGCAAGATGCCATGTGGATATCAAGCAAAAACTTCAGAATATGAAAGACACAGAAGCAAGAGAGTGGTTAGTCAAGAACATCAAGGGTTTAGGATACAAAGAATCCTCGCACTTCTTGAGAAATGTCGGATACAAGAATTTAGCGATATTAGACAGGCACATTATCAATTTACTGCACGAAAATAATTTTCTAAAGCAAAAGCCAGCTTTAACAAAGAAGAATTACCTGAAAATAGAGGAAAGGTTTAAAAACCTGGCAGTCAAATTAAGCATGTCGCCAGCGGAATTAGATCTGTACATGTGGTACATGAAGACTGGCAATGTGCTAAAATGAAAGAGAGGATACTGGCTTTGATTGGTGCAACAGCAGCAGCCCTAGGCGGTGTTGGCGCATTTAGCTGCGGCTTAAGCGCTTGCGGCCTGGCCCCAGTCATTTCACTGGCAGGAATAGGCGTTGTTTCCATAAGCTTTTTATCTGAACAAAAGATATTCTTCCTTGCAGCAGGGATTATTCTTATAATCCTTAGTGTCTGCATCCACAAAAATAACAAATCTTGCAGAGTATAAAGATGGACAATAAAAAATTAGGAATAATACTTATTGTTGTGTGTCTGCTACTTGGAGGGCTGGTATTTGCATTTAATCAAAAAATAAATGCCCAGGCAGAGGCAGGCTGCGAATGTGAAGAGATGCAGGATGGTGGTTTCTGTCCTCATGAAGAGCAGACTCCTATATTAGCGTATTTAGGAATAGCTTTGATCAGTGCAATAGCAGCACTGGGGATCTACTTGATTTTCTTTGAAAAATCACAGAAAGCAATTATCTCTACTCTAGAAAAACAGAAGCAGATTCAGAAAGAAGAAGAGAAATTTGATATTCTGCTTAAAGGTTTGAATGCTGATGAAAAGAAAGTCATAAAAGCTGTCAAAGAGCAGGATGGAATCACCCAACAGACTCTGCGACTAAGAGCAGATATGCACAAATCAAAATTAAGCATAGTTCTAGACGGCTTGGAGAAGAAAGGCCTAATAAAAAGAAAGGAAAAAGGCAAGACCAAGCAAGTTTTCCTCAAAATCGCGATCTAAACGGTAATAACCAAGAATTCTGGCGTTTCAGCCATTATAAGCACATCAGATTCAGCACTAAAAACTATATCTAAGCAGGATTTTATAGGGTTAAACAGGGAGGTATTTGCTAAAATGAAAAAAATCAAAATTAAGACAAAAGGCATGCACTGCGCAAGCTGCGAAGTGCTTTTGAAG
>JAHWHC010000032.1 GCA_019323555.1 Candidatus Woesearchaeota archaeon | reverse complement strand
TGGGGACGCAGGGATTTGAACCCCGATCGTCCGGTATCTTCCCAGAGATAATCATCGCCTTTCGACTCATCGCTCCATGACTGGAGCCGGAAATAATAGCCAGGTTATACTACGTCCCCAACAGTATAGCAGAATTATTAGAGATTATTTAAAGTTTACTAAATCGCCCACAGATGTCCTTGATTTGCCTATAAAACCAGCAGGAAGCTCTAAAACATACATTGCTCTTGCCTTAGGGGTATAGAAACGATAGGGCAGAAGGTTCTCTTTAATATCAACAACCTTCATCTGACGGTCCAGATACACTAAATCAATAGGCTTTCTAACAAGAAGTGTGTGAATCGGAACAATCTTCTCTTTTCTAAAGATAAACATCAAGGGAGTGATGTTATTCTTGAGCATCAAACCAAAAGTCTTTGCCAGAATATTCCTGCGCTTTTTGCAATACCTTGCAATCACTGTCTTTTTTGTTGTGTTTTTGATCATCTTTTAAAAAACAGCCAATTCTTTGGCGGCCGGAAAAGAACTAAACAATACTCCCCTTTTAATTTTTTCCCTTTGAAATTCACAATAATCTTCTTTGCTTCTTTCTCGACGAGAGAATAGGTTCCCTTGTCCCAGATCTCAACTTTTCCAGCACCATAACTTCCTTCAGGAATAGTGCCTTCAAATTTAGCATAAGACAAAGCATGATCTGTTACCTGCACAGCCAAACGCTTAATGCCTTTTTTCAGGGGCGGCTGCTTAGGAACTGCCCAAGACTTAAGAACTCTATTCATTTCCAGACGCAGATCCCAG
This sequence comes from Candidatus Woesearchaeota archaeon, assembly GCA_019323555.1. GTDB lineage: Archaea > Nanobdellota > Nanobdellia > Woesearchaeales > ARS49 > WJJT01. The sequence goes on along the minus strand of JAHWHC010000032.1, from coordinate 11,974 downwards.
TGCAAATGAGATGCATGGTGCTTGTGAACAACAAATATTGGCATTTTACAGATATTTTACAAACTTTTTATCAACAACTTTCAAGAAATCCAACTTCTTTGCTATCGGACGCAATTTCCTGTTCATGCTACCCTCTTTATTTGATCTGCTCATTTCCTTGAAGTCTGCCTTTAACTTTTCCATATTCGCATCAAGATATGCTCGTAGGGATGCAGGCCCCCTAATATTCTCTTTCTTTATCAACGCAGTAAAAACCTTGAATTCAGGAGTGTCCTGCAGATAAGCAGGGATCTTGTTCTTAACATCATCTTTAAATGCCATAATATCACCTTAATTAATCGACTATAAAAGCTTTTCGAACTTTTTCCAGGGCAAGGTATTGATTATGTCTTTTTTCCTTGCCCAGCCCCTTCTCGCAGTCGCAATCCCAAATTCCATGTACCTTAATTGATCTGCGCTATGACTGTCTGTGTCAATCACAAGCTGCACTCCTTTTTCTAGGGCATACTTTGCATTACTGTCATTCAAGTCCAACCTGGAAGGGAATGCATCAATCTCTGGCCAGACATTATTTGCCTTGCAGGCATCAAAAACCTTGCTTAAATTAACTGCATAAGGCTTTCTTGTGTTAACCAATCTGCCGGTGGGGTGTGCAAGAATGTGAACATATCTGTTTTCCAGGGCCTTAAGGATTCTTTTAGTCATTTCTGCCTCTGAGCTCTTGAACCTAGAGTGCACAGCTGCAATCACGATATCTAATTTTTTAAGGTATTTATCAGAATAATCAAGAGAACCATCTTTCAAGATATCCACTTCAGCACCCTTAAGAATTCTAATGCCTTTCAGTTTCTTGTTGACTTTATCAATCTCTGCAAGATACTTAGATAGCCTTTTTTCATCCATGCCGTGAGCAATGTGCTCGCTCTTGCTGTGATCTGTTATCGCGATATATTCATACCCCATCTGCAGAGCAACCCTAGCCATCTGCTCTATAGTATCCACACCATCGCTGTATTTTGTGTGCATCTGAAGATCCCCTTTAATGTCTTTATAGTCAATCAACGCAGGGAGCTTATTTTTCAGGGCAGCCTCTATCTCTCCCTGGTTTTCACGCAGCTCTGGCTCGACATACTGCATACCAAGTTTTTTGTATACCTCTGGTTCTGTCTTGCCGCAGACATACCTCTTTGTCTTGACATCAAATAAGCCATACTCATTCAACTTCAGGCCTTTTTTTATGGCAATCTGCCTGCAGCGAATATTGTGGCTCTTAGAGCCAGTAAAGTATTGCAGGGCAGCCCCAAAACTCTTTTCCTCAACAACACGAAAATCACAATTAAGGCCTTCTTTCAACCTAACAGAAGACTTGGTTGAGCCTTTAGCAAGCACAGCTGAAACAGCAGGAAGCTTTGTGAAAAAATCCATGACCTTCTTAGGATTAGAGGAAACCCCAAGAATATCAAGATCCCTGACAACCTCTTTTCTACGTCGTGTAGAACCTGCCAGGCTTATTTTCTTCACTTCTCTTACTTTTTTCATGCTTGAGATCACTTCCTGAGCAATTGGCCAAGCCTTGCCAAGAAGCATCTTGCCTGCACTAGATTTGTGAAGCTCAATACCTTTCAAGATATCTTCTTCACTTTTCTCCCCAAACCTTGGCAGTTTCCTAATTTTTCCTGCTTTAGCAGCTTTTTCAAGATCCTTGATAGTCTTAATTTTCAATTTTTTAGCAAGAAGCAGGGCTTTTTTAGGGCCCATTCCAGGAATACCCATTATTTTTTCAACACCTGCAGGAATGCCCTTCTTTAAGCGCAAATATTCCTTTATTTTGCCGGTCTTTATGAATTCCTCAATCTTTTGAGCAATAGCATCCCCCACCCCAGGAATCTCTTTAAGAGCCTTTAAACCGCCTTTATCATATATCTTTTCAACATCCTCAGAACTTGTCTCAATAGCCTGCGCAGCACGACGATATGCCCGCGGCTTCCACTCAACACCCTGCATCTCAAGAATATCTGCAATCTCATAAAAGATACTTGCAATCTCGAGATTTTTCATTTTTTAATCACCTAATTATGACTATAAATACGAGTATAAATACTTTTTGGAAAAATTTAAATATGTGCTCTTAAGACTTTCTACTTACTATGAAACGGCTGGTATTATTCGCATTATTCAGTGCATTGATCATGCTAGTCAGCTGCAGCCCTATTGAGCAGCAGTGTGAAAAACCATTTATTCTAAAAGAAGGCCAGTGCTGTCTTGACATGGATGAAGATGGTTCTTGCGACACTGAACAAAATGCAACAAAAGAAGAACCAGAACAGACAGAGACAGAGATAGTTGTTGAAGAAACAACGCCTGTAGAGATTAAAACCAAGGAAGAAACTACCACAGAAGAGCCTGAAGAAGAACCAGAAGAGATAACAAATGAACTCACAGAGGAAGAAATAAAAGAATTTGAGAAAGAATCTGCAAGCGTAGACGCCGCAGACCTTCTAGAGCAGCTAATGAAAACTTATACTAATGATGTAACAGGATACAAATATCTGTTTAATAATGACTGGTACTTTATCTACGGAGACGATGTCAAGATAAAACTAGGGGAATCAGAGCAATACACCAGCCAGCAAGTAAATGGGACACATTATGCAGTATTCTATGTAGATACTGTTTACATGAACAGGATAGACAAAACAACTACCGGATACTGCGAAGGAAATGACCCAAGATTAGGAAACAGAAGATGCGCTGAACTAGAGTTGGCAGACGTGCCATACCCTCTTAAGTACAGTGACTTTTACACAAAAAGACCTGATGAGTGGCTATTTGAGGTATATACACTAGATCCAGAAGTAAAGACAGAAACAGGGCATTATTACATAGGCCCAAGGAAAGTGAGAAGATTAGAGTATCAAGACGGACCTAGGCAAGTAATAATGTATTATGACGAAGAAATAGGGCTTCCTGTAAAAGTACAGACATTCATAGACAAACAGCCAAGCGGACTGTGGCTATATGACTTCTTATCAGCAAACACAATCAAAGCAAAACATGTAAACCACAGAACAGCAGAAGAAATCTCAAGCAAAGAAGGATTTTACTCTACTGCAAATTAAATTCTATCACCTACATAGCAAACAGCCATACCTAACAATATGCAGGCAGCAACATATTGAATCTTTAGCCAAGAAGTGCTAGAGCTAGTAAGAACCAGTAAAATTCCGAATACCGCAACTCCGATTCCGGCGCATACGCCCCAAAAATCATGCTTCATCTTCACTACCTCTAGTATATACCAGGCAGAGATGATTTAAAAAGCTGGTGGAAATATTTAAAAACAAGAGATGTTTTCAGGATACTGGGTGATGTTCATGAAAAATGAAATACTGGAAAAATTCACTGTTCTGATAACCAGTGCCTTTGGCCTTGTGGCTGCTCTTGCCTGGAACGAAGCAATCAAAGGGTTTTTGCAGCAATTTGGGCTAGAACACTATGGGCCTTGGGTTTATGCAGTAATTATAACTATACTTGCAGTATTGATTACAGTCCTGCTTGGCTGGATAGCAGAGAGAGCTAAACAAGTGCATGTTGAAGAATATGCCCTTGCTCCAGTTAATGGATTGAGGAAACTTGTTCAAAAAAAGAAAAAGCGTTAACTGAACTTTATTGCAGCATAGCCCACAGCAGCAGAGTAATCACTTTCAGAGATGTCTGCAGAGGTGTAATATTTTAACAACTCTACTTTAGCTGGTTTTATGCATTCTAATAAACATGCAATAGGATATTTGCCGCAGATTGTTGCGCCTGTTTTATCAGTGTAATCAAGAAAGGCATTTGCATCTAATTTTTTGATGTGCTCAATCGCACCATTGTCAAGCTTGTGCATATTTTCTTTTATATTGTCTATAAAAGGGGCATAGCCATAATCCCTGCCATAATGCGTAAAGTCCGAGCTGGCGATAATTATCACTTTTTTCTTAGACTGCTTAATTGATTTTAAGACAGCATCTGCGACTTGCTTGTAATCACCTGAAACAATCACAGGAATAAACTTGAAATCTTTCAAAATAAATTGCAGAAAAGGAATCTGGACTTCAATAGAATGCTCATTAGCGTGAGCAGATTCATCCTGAGAAACACCGTTCTCAACAAGCAATTTTCCAAAATCCTTATCAACCTTTGCTATTCCTAAAGGGGTTTTCCAATCCTCTAAACTAAGACAGCTGCTGAAGCCAGAGTGAGAGAGGCCAAGAAGAATGAATAAATCCGGCTTTTCAGCCTCTGCAATTGCTTTATATGCATAAGCAGCGCAAGGACCAGAATAAATATAACCTGCATGCGGCACAATAACTCCTTTGAGGGATTTACTGCCTTTTTTAGGCAATTTTCCAGGACCAAAATCAGAGAGAAGGCATTCTTGGAGAGTATTCCTGAGACTAGCCGGATCAGCAGGATAGAAAACGCCTGAAACCGCAGGATTTCTCATAATTACGCTGTTTGATTCAATATATATAAACCTTTTCAAGAGTAAAGTATTTAAATGAAGTCTGTTTCTAGAGAAAAATATGGGGAGCAAAAACGAATTTGACAAGGATTTATCTGAATATCTTTCAGGAAGAAAAAGAAAGAAGATAGATGTCTTTGGAATGATCAAAGGGATGATGCCAAAACCAACGCCCCCACCAATAAAAATGCCTCCTGAAATACAGACATACGGAGAACCAGAGGAGAAAAAGCCAGAACCAGAAAAAATAGAGGAACCTCAAATAGAGACTCTAGAGGAAGAGGTTGTTGGAGAGAAAAAATCCATATGGCAGAGCCTGATGGACAGGTTCAAGTTCAAGCCATACAAACAAGAGACAGAGCAAAAAGACAAAATGCTGGAAGAAGAGGAAGAGGGCAGGATAAAAGAAATGGTTGCAAAAGAACTCATGCAAAAAGACATGAGAGACATGGCAAAAATCACGCTCTATGTAATAAAGCAACTGCCTCCAGAGCGGCTTAAAGAATTCAAGCAAAGCACAGACTGGACAGACCTAAAAGAACTTCTAAAGAAATATAAATTCATCAAATAAGCTTAGGAATATACCCTGCAACACGCTCTGCAATCGCACCAACAGTCTCACCATATCTTTCTTCTATTTTCTCAACAACACTTTTTTTCTGGGATTCAACATACTCTTCAGCATATTTCTTAAAATACTCTCGAACATCCACTTTATAGACAAAAGGCAGCGTGATATCCTTTGTAACAAAAACATTTCCTGCAAGAACAATATTTGCAGGCTCTTTGCTAGTGGCTAGCTGCAGAACCAAGGAGAGGGCAGGAGCCCAGCTAATGTTCTGCTGAAATGGAATCCTTGTCACCTGCTTGGCAGGCAGTTTCTCGCCCTGCAGGAAGCCGGAGACAAGCTTCTGGTCTGTGGGCTCAAAAATAACACTCATATCAATCTTTTCAATCTTGACTGAAATAAAATTAGGATTATACACGTCAATGTAGCCAACAAAAGAAAAACCCTTCAGACTGAAGTCAGTGAATTTTGATATCTCTACATCTGTTACTTTAAGCTGAGTAAAGGCATAGAAGTAATAAGCGACATATCCCCCGATTGCAATCAAGAGAATAAGAAGTATCACAACAGGGACAGTCCACCTCTTTTGCTTCTTCATACTGTCTTTTTATATATTCTGGTATTTAAATGTTAAGGTAGAATAGAGCGAAGAAGCCCAAATTTAGAACCAGGATATCTTTTTTCCAGATTATCCAGCATCTCACCAAGCCTTGTCTTTGCCTTGCTTTTGCCCTTGATTTTCTTGAGCTCAGCAAAAAAAGCAATCTCTTCGTCAGAGACATTAAGCAAGAGTTTGATATGCTTTGTTTTAGGCACTTTTTTTGAATTAAAGAGGGCATCAAGAAACTGCGTAACCTCGTCATCCATATTCCAAGGAATTATCACTTTAGTGTAGCCTTTGGCGAGCTTTTCAGCTGACTTAATTTCTCCTTTTTTAAAATCAATATTAAACGGTTGATTCTGGAATATCGCTTTAATCAAACAAATGCCTGCTTTTGACTGCAGGGTTCCATCGTCTATATATGCGATCTTGTCTGCAGGCTTGAGCCATTTATTGTCCCGGAGGCTCTTTCTAACCCTTTTTTCAATAACTTCTGCAAAACAAGCAGGGCAGAGGGCGCCGCCTAGGTGCTTTAAGTCTATTTTTGATGCTCTAGAGCACTTTATACACTTCATATAAGGCAGAAAAGAGGCTCCCTTTATAAATATGTTTTATGACTACTCTAGAGTGCTCCTAAACCGAAAGCTTTATATACTATAAGTACTATATTGGAGTAGTAACAGTTGGGTTAAAGGGAGGTTTTCGTGCTTAAAACTTATTATCAATTCAGGATTGCACGGCAATTCCATTCATAATCACCTCTTTTTCCCGAGCAGATCTCTTCGGAGATCTGCAAGGGTTTTATAATCAACCCAGAAATCACAAGTGATTCAAAAAGCCTGCAAAATACAGGCGATATAAACGATCACCTCTTTTTCCCTCGCAAACGTTTCTTCGGAGACGTTTGCAGGGTTTTATGCTCCTTTTTTGTGGACCACATCAGAAGAATTCCTGCAAATAAACCCAGGAAAAACACTAACAGCATTTTTCTATCTACTCTTTTTAAAATATCCTGAATAGTTCTTTTTTAGGAAAATATACGTCTAAATTGGCGAATTCCAGGGCATATTCTGTGAACAACAATGCAGAGAACTTGTCTTTTTCCTTAAGTGAATTAGCGTATTCATAATAAGAATAACTGATTATTGGAAATATCCCTTTTTGTTCTGCCTTTATCAAGCTCTTTTTAACAATGCCCAGCTTAAGATCAATCAATTCCCCCAGTTCCTCATCCTCCACACCAATAACTCCCAAAACAACATCAATCTCAGACTTTAACTTAATTGCCTGATACAGACAATCTACATACCTGCCGCCATCTAAATCTTCATATGCTTTATCCATCTCTTTGCGAGCCACCAGCTTTAAGTTTGGGAGAACAGAACGGATATAATTGTATCTTTCTTCGGCTTCATTAATCTTGCTCTGACAAGTATTCTTTAAATGTGTTTTATCTAACTCAAATTCATTCTTATCACCATTAAAAAATTTGCTCCAGGTTTTTGCAGAGTGCAATCTTTCTTCTGCATACGCAATCATATCTGTAGATTTGTTCAGCTTGTCTGCCTCTAGAGCCTCTTTAATAGCATCGCGCGACTCTTGAAGACGCTCTTTAACAGCCATCATTGTCTGAAGAGCTGTTATGGTATTCATCTTTGTATTGTTTATCTTTTTATCAAATGCATCTGCAGCTTCTTCAAGAATTTTTGCTTGATTTTCAACATCTTCTTTTGTGAGATTAGATAGCTTAAAAATAGATTGCTTTAAACTTACACTAGACCTGAAACAATAAGACGCTGCACTGTAATATTCCCCCAAATCAAAAGACTCCTTGCTTTTTTCAGAGTAATTAAGCGCCTTGGTCTCTTTTTCAGAAACGTTTTTTCCCAATTTTTCACGCAGGACCGCCAGTTGCTTGGTTATATTCTGATTTCTCGAGCATAAATCAATAGCAACATCTTTCATGGTTGCTTTATAGGCAGGATCAATAATAAAATCACCGGCAGGCTCTTTAATTTTGTAACCTGTAAATATCTCCAGAGCCTCTGAAAGCGTGGCAACCTCTGTAACATTCACAGAAAGGTTCTTTCCATACTCGATGAGATCTAATTTGTTTGATTGATTAATCTCAAAAGTCTCATTTGTTTCATTATCCTCAGATTCTGTCTTTACATCTACGACTTCCGCTTCCTCCTCTGCATACATTCTTGTCCCTTTAGGAATCAAGACGTGCTTTATTCCATTTTCAGAAGCAGCTTTGATTTTTCCTTTAAGCCCTCCAACAGCGCCTATTGTGCCTCCTGAATTAATAGTCCCTGTTACTGCGACATCTTTTTTCATCTCTTGATCCAGAAGCAAGGAAGCTGTCAAGACAGCTGCAGAAGCACCTGCGCTAGGGCCTCCAACAACACCAGGAAGTGATTTAATTGTGTAGAAAAAATCATAGTCAGAACAATCAATATCGATCTGATCACAAGCAATCTGCTGAGCAAAACGCATGCTGACCTGCGTAGTTAACTGTGTAAGCGGGAAGGTCTCTAGAAAAACCCTGTTTTTTCCAGGCTGAATATCCAGGTCCAGTGTTGCAGAAGCACCATACTGTGTTCCTTCTTTATTCAGCAAAGCAAGCAGTTTTGTGCTGCCGTGCATCTCTGGAGCAGAATACACAATAGGAGCTAATACTATTAATAATAGTGAAGCAAATAAGACCACATTCTTTTTCATCATAGAGCAAGACAGAAGGATAGTATATATATTTTATGATTTTTGCTTTAACCAGTTTCTCACAAAAGTAAGTTCTTTTTTCATTAATTCAGTATTATTGCCCCAATTAGACTCAATAACAATAGGGCAGTCCAATTTTTTAATAGGCTCACAACTTTTAATGTATTCTTCAGGGGCCTTGTGAAGCAATTTGTGACCATGCTTGCCTGGAATCTCGCCACCGCCAAGATGAACTGCATAAATCTTGTTCTTTAATTTCTTCACATACTCCCCGATTTCACCGCTTTCATAAGCATGGTTTACATCAAGAATCATCTTGAATCTCCTATTCTTCTTAAGAAACTCCTGCATATCCTTTACAAGATAACCATGCTTTGAGCCGCCATTCTCTATAACAACATTCCACCTAGTGCCCTTGAACAAGGTGTGATCCTTGATCCAGTGCATGTGAATATTTGCGTAATCTGCATTAATTAATTGATATAAACAATAGCATTTTTTGATGATGTTCTTTGTCTTGTCATTTCTTTGGTATTTCATGCCTGGCATGTGCATGCCAACAATCTTGAATTTCTGCAACAGATTTCTCACATCATTGCTGTAAAAACCGATTAGAAGCTCGGGATCTGCAAAAGTAAGCTCTATTCCAGCAACATTAAGCTGTCTTATCTTTTTAATTGCTTCAATATTATCTAAAGGATTTTTGCCGTCCCAGAAATTGCCTGTTGAAATAAGGAGTGGGTTTTTCATTTATTATTTGGCCTTCTTCTTAGCCTTTTTCTTCTTTTTTTTCTTTACCGCCTTGCTTTTTCCATTGCCATTGCTGTCAAGACTTTCAGTGTATCTGCACTTAGGGTATTTATTACAAGCCATAAAAGCACCATAAACAGATTTTCTTAAAACAAGCTCGCCTTTGCCGCACTTAGGGCATTTCCTGCCTTCTTCTATCTTCACTTCAACTTTCTTTGAAGGGCACTCTGGATTAATGCAGACCTCTTGCGGCTTTTTGCCTCTTCTAATAGCTTGAACCATCGGGTGCTTGCAGTGCTCACAGGTCTTTTCAGTAACTTTAATCAAAGCATTTGATGGAAGCTTAAAAGTAACTTCGCATTCAGGATACTTGTCGCATGCAACAAAAAAACCAAATTTTCCTTTCTTTATCACAAGAGTGCCATCACACTTGGGGCATTCTCCAACTGTCTGCATAGCAGCACGAGTCTCTGTAAAAGTGGTCTTAAGGCCCTCGCCAATATCCTTCTCTTTTTTCTTAAATTCTTTGCAAATATCTGTGACAACTTCTTTTGCCTCTTTCAGCACTTTCTCTTTCTTAAGCTTTCTTTCACGGATCTCATCCATGTCTTCCTCAAAGTGTCTTGTCAATGCTTCATCAACAATCTTAGGAACATATTTCTCAAGAATGGCAATGATATGAATACCAAGGTCAGTAGCTTCAATGCTCTCTCCCTTTATGTAATTCCTTGAATACAACCGCTCAACAATATCTGCCCGTGTTGCCTTTGTACCAAGACCTCTTTTCTCAAGCTCCTTAATGATAGATGATTGTGTATATCTTTTAGGGGGCTGAGTCTCTTTATCATGCATAGTAATCTTTGTTACATCTATTGTGTTCCCTTTTTCTAGCTTAGGAAGCTCGATCTCTTCAAGCTTGACATATGGTGCATAGAACTCATGCCAATTTTTCTCAATAGTCCTTGTACCTTTAGCAATAAACGGCTCATCCTTCACAAGAATCTCTGCAGTCATGGTCTCCCGCTTTGCAGCTTCTGCAAAAGTGGCAAAGAATCTCTTAACAATCAAATCATAAATCTTTGCATTCCTGCCATCTACTTTTCCAGAAACACCAGTGGGGTATATCGCAGGGTGTGCAGGATCTGTCTTTTTTCCATTATTAGGCGTTAAATTCTTCAGTGCAAGCAATTTGCTGCACAATTCCTTGTAATCCTTGTGCTTTGAGAGTGCTTTGATGATTTTTGCATAACCGATTGCAGCAGGCAACTGCTGAGAACTTGTTCTAGGGTATGAAATCAATCCATTAGTGTAAAGATCCTGGGCAATAGAGAGTGTTTCCTTAGGCCGTATGCCAAAACAACGGTATGCTTCTGTCTGCAAAGATGTTAAGTCAAAAGGTGTCGGTGGAGCCTGCTTGAATTCCCGCTTGTCAACTGAATCAACAGTGGCTTTTTTCTCGCCCTGAACTTTTTTCATGACTTCATCTGCTTTTTTCTTTTCCCAGAATTTATCTTCTTTATGCCAGGCATCAATACTCTTTTCCTTTGCCTTTCCATTAAGCTCAATCTGCCAAAAAGGAACCGGCTTGAAGGCCTGAATCTCCTTCTCCCGATCAACGACAATCTTTAAAGCAGGGGCCTGAACACGGCCTGTGCTCAGTATCTTGAACATGCCGGCAGACTTAATAGCAGATGTCAAGGCTCTTGAAAGATTGATACCATAATAATAATCCAGAAAGTGCCTAGTCTCTCCTGCTTCTGCCTGGCCCCAATCAAGATGCGGAGAGGCTTCTTCATATGCCTTGATGACATCAGGCTTTGTCAAAGTGCTGAACTTCATACGCCTTGCTTCATTCCTGTTGCAGATAAATCTCACAACATTAAGGCCAATAACCTCGCCCTCAACATCATAGTCGCAAGCAACTGTGAAAGACTTTGCATCTTTTGCAAGCTTTTTCAGGGCCTGATAATATTTTTTTGAGAAATCTGCGGATTTAGATATTTCAAAAGAAGGAACCCACTCAATATCAAAGACAGGATATTTGAAACCTGCTTTTTCTTTTTCAGCCAAGCCAAACAAATGACCAACTGCGCATCCAATAACCAAATCTTTTCCTTTATGAGTTACTTTGTAGTATGGAACTCCCTTGATATTCTCTTTAATCGGCTTTCCTTCTGTAAGCGCTTCTGCAATTCTCTTGCTGGCATTTGGCTTTTCTGTAATTATCAGTTCATACATAAGTTTATAAAAAACTAGGGCTTATTTAAAAAGGTTTGTAAAAAGGGGTAAACTATATATATAAGGAAGCAATTTATTAACAATAAAAAAGAGGAGAAAAATGGACAATGCATCACTAAAAAGAGCTTCTAGAATAGCAAATGTACTTGTAAAACAAGGGTTGGGATATTTTGTTCAAGAATTTGGATTCAAGTGGTGCCTGCCGTTCCATAAAAGAGTAACAACATACCAAAAAAGAGACTCTATCCCTGTAAGACTTCGCAAATCTATGGAAGAATTAGGGGGAGCTTATGTAAAACTAGGGCAATTGCTAAGCTTAAGACCTGACCTGGTGCCGCAGGAATACTGCGATGAGTTCAACAAGCTGCTGGACAAGATGCCTGCATTTTCTTATGAAACAGCCAAAAAAATAGTAGAAGATGAACTAAAGCAACCGCTGAATAAAGTATTCAAGCAATTTGACAAGAAACCAATAGGAAGCGCCTCAATAGCACAGGTGCACAAAGCAGTTCTAAGAAATGGAAAGAAAGTAGTTGTTAAAGTGCAGCGGCCCAATGCAAAAGACCAATTTCACTCTGACATACAG
>JAHWHC010000031.1 GCA_019323555.1 Candidatus Woesearchaeota archaeon | reverse complement strand
TTCAGCACTAAAAACTATATCTAAGCAGGATTTTATAGGGTTAAACAGGGAGGTATTTGCTAAAATGAAAAAAATCAAAATTAAGACAAAAGGCATGCACTGCGCAAGCTGCGAAGTGCTTTTGAAGAGTGTTTTAGAAGAGCTTGAGGGCGTAAATGATGCTAAAGCTTCTTGCAAAACAGGAATAATTTCAGTTGACTTTGATGAAGACAAAGTGAATGAAAAGGAAATCATAGAGTTGATAAAACTGGAAGGATATAAGATCAAGTGAGGTTGTAGCATGGACAAGATAACAAAAAAACTCAAGGCAAAAGGCATGCACTGCGCAAGCTGTGAAAAATTGATAGAAAAAAGAGTGCAAAAAATAGAAGGGATAGAATCTATCAAAGCAGATTATGCAACAGAGACTGTAGAAGTGATGTTTGACCCTGGCAAAACAAATATCCTTGAAATAATCGCTGCAGTGAATGAAAAAGGCTATGATTGTTGTTTAATTGAAAAAACAAGCAAGGATCCAAAGAACTACACAATAAATAGAACAAGCATGGGAATTATTTTTGGAATAATAGGTTTATTGATAGTTGGTTATTTTTTATTCCAATTTGCAGATGGCATAGCTATTCCAGAGATAAGCCAGAACATGGGTTATGGCTTGTTATTTGCAGTTGGCCTATTGACAGGATTTCATTGTGTGAGCATGTGCGGCGGATTTGTTGTGAGCTATACCGCAAAAGATGCACAAGAAGGAAGAAAGCCCCATAAATCACACGCAATGTATGCAGTAGGAAAATTAATTTCATACACGACAATCGGTGCTGCTTTTGGTTTATTAGGTTCGATAATAACATTCACTCCTTTGATGAGGGGTGTTGCAGGAATAATTGCAGGTTTATTCTTGGTAGTGTTCGGCTTGAATATGCTTAATATTGTTCCTTGGTTTAGAAAGATACGAATCCCTACACCAGCATTCCTCACCAGATTTGTAGGCAAGGAATCACAAAAACACAACAGTCCATTAATGATAGGGTTACTGAATGGCTTGATGATTGCTTGCGGACCTTTACAAGCAATTTACATAATGGCCGCAGGAACAGGAAGCATGTTTGAAGGGGCAAAGTTATTGTTTGTGTTTGCCCTAGGTACTTTACCAGTCATGCTTGGCTTTGGATTTTTGACAAGTTTCATATCAAGTAAGGCAACACATAAGATACTGAAAGCTTCTGGTGTGATTGTTATTGTTCTTGGGTTGATAATGATGAATAGAGGTTTGGCCTTGACAGGAACTGGATGGGATTCATCCTCTTTAGTGGCTTCTGTCTCAGCAACCAGCGATGAGATAACAGGAAATATTGCCGCTGTGCAAGACGGTTATCAAACCATCAACATGGAAGTAAACAGATATGGCTGGAGTCCTGATTCATTTGTTCTGAAAAAAGGCGTCCCTGTTAGATGGGTGATTAATGGCAAAGAGATCAATGGCTGTAATAATGCGATTCAAGTTCCAAAGCTGGGATTAAAATTTGATATCAAGCAAGGAGAGCAAGTGATTGAATTCACCCCAACAGAAGAAGGAGTGATCTCCTGGAGCTGCTGGATGGGAATGATTCCAGGAACATTTATTGTTAAAGATAACGTTGATTTGAGTGATGCAGAAGCAGTGCAGAAAGAGCTAGATGCAGCTCCCACACCTGTGGGCGGTTCTTGTGGTGGAAGCAGAGGCGGATGCGGCTGTGGGGGCGGAAGGTTTTAGTATAACCTGTGCTTAGAGGTATATAAAAATGAGGAAAACGCAACTGGATATTACCGGCATGCACTGTGCCAGCTGTTCTGCAGTCATAAACAAGACTCTAGACAAGTTAGAGGGAGTCAGTAAAGCTAATGTGAATTTTACAACAGGTAAAGCCACCATTGAATTTGATGAGAATCAAATCAGTGTTGCAAAACTGATTAAGGCTGTGAAAAGCAAGGGATATGGTGCGCAAGAATCCGCAGACACTGCAGATTATGATAAAGAAGCCAAAAAAAGACAGAAAGCACTTGCTAGTGTCAAGAAGCGTTTCTATCTAAGTCTTTTATTCGCAATTCCTGTGTTTATTCTGGGCATGTTTTTCATGAAGTCTCCATTACTGCCTTATCAAGAGATAATAATGTGGATTCTGGCAACGCCGGTGCAGTTCATTGTTGCTTGGCCTATGTATAAGAGTGCATTTAATGCTCTTAAAGGCCTCTCTGCAAACATGGACACATTGATTGTTATGGGCACCTCTGCTGCTTATTTTTATAGCATCTACGCGATATTTGCAGGAGGTCATGTTTATTTTGAGGCAAGTGCTGTTTTGATAACTATTGTTATTTTTGGAAGGTATCTTGAGGAAAAGGCTAAAGGAAAGACCTCTGAAGCAATTAAGAAATTGATTGGTCTAAGGCCAAAGATTGCTACTGTGATAAGAAAAGGAAAGGAAATACAGATAAATGTTGATGAAGTGCAGGTTGGGGATATTGTTTTAGTAAAGCCTGGCGAAAAAATACCAGTAGATGGCGTGATTACTGAAGGGCATTCCTCTATTGATGAAAGCATGGTTACTGGCGAGAGCATTCCTGTGGAAAAAAAGAAAGGAGATGCAGTCATAGGCGCCACAATTAACAAGCATGGTGCGTTTAAGTTCAAGGCAACAAAAGTTGGTGCAAACACCACGCTAGCGCGCATAATCAAATTAATAGAAGAAGCGCAGGGAAGCAAGGCCCCTATTCAAAGGTTTGCAGATGTTGTTTCTGCTTATTTTGTGCCTGCTGTTTTGATAATTGCAGTAGGAACATTTGTTGTGTGGTATTTTGCCGCAGGTGCTGAATTTAGTTTTTCCTTGATAGCTAGTGTTGCAGTTCTTGTTATTGCATGCCCTTGTGCTTTGGGCTTGGCAACGCCCACTGCAATCATGGTTGGCACAGGAAAAGGTGCAAGTAATGGTATACTTATCAAAGGCGGAGAAGCACTAGAAACAACACATAAGATTAAGACAATAGTGCTTGACAAAACAGGCACAATAACAAAAGGTCTGCCAGAAGTGACAGACATACTCCCTAGTGGAAAAATAAGTGAGAAGCAGCTGCTTACAATCGCAGGAAGTATTGAGAAAGACAGCGAGCATCCTTTGGCAGATGCAATTGTCAAAAAGACAAAGCAGACGAAGATACAGTTCAAGAAAGTTACAGGATTCAAGGCCCTTCCTGGCCAGGGTATCACTGCCGCAATCGCAAAAAAGAAGTATTATTTTGGCAATGCAAAATTAATGAAACATTACAAAATCGGTATTAAGTCAAAAGCAAGCACGATACACAAGCTGGAAGAACAGGGCAAGACAGTCATGATTCTTGCAGAGGGCAAGAAACTAATCGGGCTGATTGCAGTTGCAGATACGATTAAAGAAAGCTCTCCTGAGGCAATACGTCAATTTAAAGAGTTGGGCATTACTGTATATATGATAACTGGCGATAATGCGCGTACTGCCAAGGCAATAGCTAAGAAAGTTGGGATAACGCATTATTTTGCTGATGTGCTGCCTCAAGAAAAGACAGGCTATGTGAAGAAGTTGCAGAAAAAAGGAAAAGTGGCAATGGCAGGTGATGGTATTAATGATGCTCCTGCTCTGGCACAGGCAGATATTGGTATTGCAATGGGTTCTGGCACAGATGTTGCAATGGAGACTGGCGATATTGTGTTGATGCGAGATGATTTAATAGATGCTGTCAAGGCAGTTAAGCTCAGCAAGATGACTATGTCAAAAATAAAACAGAATATGTTCTGGGCTCTTTTCTATAATACCTTGGGCATACCTATTGCTGCAGGAGTGCTGTATCCTTGGACAGGCTGGCTGCTTAATCCGATGATTGCAGGTGGAGCAATGGCATTAAGTTCTGTTAGTGTTGTCACAAACTCTTTGCTGTTAAAACTCAAGAAATTATGATTGTTTTTTTTCTTCTTTAAGCTTTTTCACAGTCTTCTTGAAAGCCTCTATTTGTTTCTCTGTCAGGTTGCCGTATCGCAAATAATTTACCTTGATGTTTCTTAAGAAGATATTGTCCTTATAGAATTCTTCTGGAATGTCAAACAGTTTTTTCATCTTAGGGTCTTTTATTTCTCCCTGCATCTCTGGCTTCTGGCAGTCATAGCATATTGCGTATCTCTGCCTGTGAGAGATTGTTACATAGTTCTGTTTGCATTTATTGCATTTCTGCTTGAATCTTATTGCCATTAGTTAACATTCAATTATTTTGATCTTGAATATCAATTTTTTTCCAGCCAAGGGATGGTTCATGTCCATCTTTATTTCCTTTTCATTAACTTCTATTATTTTTGCTGGAAATTGGGCTCCGCTTGGCAAGGCCACTCCTAATATCTGTCCTGGCTTCAGCTCTTGCTCTATGCCTATCTTGTCTCTTGGGACTGTCTTGATTAATTGCGGATTAGGATCTCCATAAGCATCTTTTGGTTCAAGAGTGACCTCTTTCTCTTCCCCTTTGTTCATGCCAACTACAGCTTCATCAAATCCCTTGATTAACTGTCCAGAACCTACCTCAAATTCCAAAGGCTGTCCATGGTTCTTAGAGCTGTCAAAGATTTCCCCGCTTTCTAGTTTTCCTTCATATTCAACTTTTATTGTGTCTCCTTTCTTAATAGCCATATATATCAACTCCAGGAAGTGCTACCCATTCATTCTTTTTAAGTGTTTGGGTTTCTTAGAAGGTTATCTAGTCTGCTCCGCAAGTCAGGGCGTATTTTTGCTTGTATTCTCTCTGTTAGTGCATTGAATAGAGAAACAGTATTTGGTTTATCGCAGTGTTTTTTTCTTATTTTTTTAGCCAGTCCTGCCTTGAAGTAGCTTATGCCGCTTGATACGTAATCTCCTTTTTGGCATAATACCATTGGCTCAAGCAATAGGTTTGTTGCAGGCACGCCCAAGTAAATCCCGCTCCTATCTTCATAGCAGACATATAATGGAATTATTTTATCTTCATTCAGGTTTGCGATTGGCGTTCTTTCGATGATTACCTCTTCTCCCTTGAGATTACGCAATACTTCCTGTGGCCGCGCGCAGTTTAACTGCGCATGATACTGTCTTCTTGCGAATCTTCTCTGATATGCTTCAAGGTTCACTGCATCTGCAAAGGCATCAAGGCTCCATACATGCAGTTGCACTGTGATTTCTTCCACATCCCAGTCTAGTGTAAAATTTCCAAACAATTCATCTCTCGCATATTCAGCCAGCTTTGGCTCATACGGGTGCCCTAGTGCATCATAAAGTCCCTTGAAGTTAGTCCTTCCAAACGGCGTGACTGCAATCAGGTCTATGTCTGAGTCAGTTGTGACTGCTTCTGGTGCAAAGGCAACAGAACCTGCCAGCAGGACTCCTGTAACCATGTCCTGCATCTTTTTCGCAAGCCTGCCTGCGAGTTTCCTTCTTTTTGCGGCTTCTATGTTCATACTGGTGCAGAATCTACCGCGATTTATATGATTTCTGCAAAAAATTTATATACTCATAACTGCAAATATAGCATAAACGAGGTGATATTGTGAAAAGAATACTTATCGCATTGGCGGTCTTGTTTCTAGCAGCTGCTTGCACAACTATGCAGTATGGCCAGGGCCAGGCAGTTTATCAAGAGACACCAGGAGCACAGCCAATAGTATTTATGTCTACAAATGCATGCCACAAGATGTGTATGCAGAAAGGTTTTGAGCAGGGAACCTGCAAGCCAATGGATACATTTGCTCAGGCTGAGCAGGAAATAGGAAACTGTGTAATGGATTACTCAGTAACCTGCAAGAATCCATCAGACTGTAAGTGTTACTGCTGGAGAACACCAGGACACTCAGACCCTAGATTACCTTATTAATTTATTTCTTTTTTATTCCTATTGTATATAAGGCAAATATCACTATTAGGTATCCTATTAATCTGACTATTACCATTATGCTCTCAAGTTTTGCGCCATATCCTAAGATGCCTACTAAATGTGAGACTCCAAAAAGTCCGAAGGCTATGCCAACAAAAAGAGACATCTTATTTTTCTTTACTTTGTAGCCCCAATACCCTAGAGCAAGTATTGCAACGCATAAGACCAGATTTAGCACTGGTACTGTACTTATTGTAAATGCCATTTCAATATCACCTCTGTTTTTCTGTTATTTAATCAAAGCCCTATTTATAATTTTCTCTACTCAGGCGTTAAAACCCCAGGATTGTGGTAAATTCAGGGTTTTCAGGCAAAATCTGCGAAAGGTTTATATAATATAACTGCAAAAAATAGCCTAAATGAGGTGATATCATGGCAAAAATGGGAACACTGGACTGGATTGCCTTTGTCCTATTAATAATTGGCGGCCTTAATTGGGGCCTAGTAGGTATTGGCGGATGGAACGTTGTTGACATGATCTTTGGATCAATCCCAATACTACTGAAGATAGTTTACATCTTGGTAGGATTATCCGCTCTATACATGCTATATGTACAATTTAAGAAATAAAATTATTTAATTTTTTTTTATTTTTTTACCATTTCTCTTTACAAATCCTTTAACATGTTTTCCTGAGAAAGGTTTATATACCGGACCAATCAATAAGCCCCGAATGAATCGCACTATCAAGCTATTGATGTTCTCAGATATTTTCTTCATGACAGGCTTTGGTTTAATAGATCCTATTCTTGCGATCTTTATCAAGGAGAACTTGGTTGGCGGAACTATTTTTGCTGCAGGTCTTGCAAGTACTTTGTTTCTTATCACTAAATGTCTTGTTCAGCTGCCTTTTTCAAGGTATGTTGATTCTCATGATGACAAGATTAAATGGCTGCTTATCGGCAGCTGCTTGATTGCTACAGTTCCATTTATTTATATTTTCACAAGACATGTTTATTACATCTATTTTGCCCAGATTTTGTATGGACTTGGAAGTGGTTTGGCTTATCCAACCTGGCTGGGCCTGTGGAGCACACACCTGGATAAGAACCACGAGAGTTTTGAGTGGAGCTTGTACTCAACCCTGACTGGCTTGGGTACAGCTGTCACTGCAGTCATTGGTGCTGCGATTGCTGAGTTTATTGGGTTTAATTACACTTTCGCGCTTGTCGGCCTGATGTCTATAATTGGATGCATAATTTTATTATGGCTTGAGGCAAAAAATGCAAAGCTTG
>JAHWHC010000030.1 GCA_019323555.1 Candidatus Woesearchaeota archaeon | reverse complement strand
TCTGCAAGTGTCTCTCCGCGAACATACTCTAGTGTCAAGAATGGATCTCCGTGCTCGTCTTTCTGGACATTGTATGCTTTAACTAGATAGTCACACTCGTAAAATAATGATGTTGCTGCAACCTCTTTTCCGAATTTTGCAATGCAGAAATCGCGTGTTGCTTTTGGAAGGTCTGATTTAACTTTTTTTAGTGCTACTGGTCTCTTCATCAGTCTGTCCTGGAATAGATAGACTGCGCCCATGCCGCCTTCCCCTAATTTTTCTATCACTTTATATCGTGCTGGCTTTTGCTCGCCTTCTGTTCTCTCAAAAGATGTGCCTGTTTTTTCAGCCATCCCAAAGTCTTGTTCTTTTTCAAATGACGTGCCTGCTGTTTCAGCCAGTGCCATTGTCTCTTCTGCTTCTCTTTTCGCATTTCTGATTGCTTCTTCAAGTCCTTTTGCAGCCTGCATTACAGAAGTTCTTTCAGAAGAGACAAGCTTTGCTTTTTTCATTATTTTTTGTGCAGTTGCCTCATCTAACAGGCCGTCTGTCAATAAAACTGCAAGAACATTTGCTTGGCTGTTTGCTATTTGAAATAATCTTGCATTTTCAGCAGCTTGTTTTAATACAGCTTCATCTACGTATTCTGCTGCTAATTTGAGTAAAATATCTTCAGCCACCATATGGAGAAAAAGCTTGCGGTGCATATTTAAAGCTTATGGATTCAAAAAAGAAAATAATTTTGTTATTTCGGCCTTTCTGTTGGCCTGTCTGCCATTCTTTCTATTCTTGCCTGTCTCTCTTCTCTTGTCAGGGGCGTTGCCCATTTCTTGACAATGTCTGACAAGATCATTCTTTCCAGTCTCTCTTGTTGTGTTTCCTGTCTTCTCTGCAATATCTTGCCAATCAGCCCAGAATCTGCCACCGGTTTTATCTTTATTTTGTCATTTAGCAAATCATCAAGCACATCTTTCACAGCTCTTTTAAGTTCTCCGACTGTCTGGTATCTGTCTTCTTTTTCAACAGCCATTCCTGTAAGTATTATTTCCCTTACTCCTGGAATGTATAGTTTGCTTGTGTCAAAGCTGTGGTCATCATCTCGCTCTCTGCGCAGGCAATCTACGTTTTCAGAACTGTATGGCGGTTCTCCAACAACTGCTTCATAAAGTATTGCCGTAAGAAGAAACACATCTGTTCTCTGGTCAACGCTTTCCTCTCTTATCTGTTCTGGTGTTAGATAACTTAAGGTTCCCATCCTGAAACCTGGCAAGGTATGTACATTTGCCGCCAGATCTAATCTTGATGTTGATTTTTTCCCAGAATCTTTCGGTATCTCAGAAGGATCTATTTTCTTGGCAAGCCCCCAATCACAGATTTTTATTTCTCCGTATTTTCCAAGAAGTATGTTGCCTGGTTTTAAGTCTCTGTGTATTATTCCTTTTTCATGGCCAGTTTCTAGTGGGTCGCATATTTGATAGAGCATCAGTAAGAATTCTTCAAGATTAAATTCTCCAGATTCATGAACATGCGCTAGTGCTCTTGCAAGGTTTCTTCCTTCTATATATTCCATAACGATAAATGGAAAACTTCCCCCATATCTGCCCACTTCATATACTGTGATTGAATTAGGATGATGCAATTGTGTTGAAACCTCTATCTCAAGGTCAAATCTAACTGCAAGATTATCAAGTGTGTCTTGATTAAATCCAGCAACACTGGGATCATAGAATTTCAGCACCGCAGGCCTCTTGTGCACTTTGTCATATACCAGGTGTATCAAGCTCATCCCTCCTTTCTTAAGAGATGCTGGCTGTTTTTTGACCGGGCTATATCTAGCTAAGAGATGATCTTTTGTTGGATAATCCTGCCCAAAATTTCCAGCCATATATTTCGAGTTTCTTATAGGCTTTAAATGCATTATTAGCCTCTAATATATAGAATCGAAAGCTTTTTAAATGACCAGGGATTCCTAGTTATTCGAGAGAAAAGGAGCGAGAGTAAAAAGAGATTGCTTTTCTTCTCACCAAATGAATGGTGTTTTCAATGGCAAAAATAAAACCGGTCTTACCGAGTTTAAGAGAAAAGAAAAGATACCTGGTTTTTGAGATAGTCTCAAAAGAGCCGATTAAGGACTTTTCAGCTGTTTCCAAGGCTATTTGGAAGGCTTTGCTAGATCTATCTGGCGTTTTAGGGGCTTCTAAGGCGGGAATTTGGCTGTTGAGCGATAAATTTAATAAGGACAAGCAGAAAGGCCTTATTAGGGTGAATCATAAACATGCTGATTTGCTGAAAGCTGCTTTATCTACTATAAAGCAGATTGATGGAATTGATGTTATTGTACGTTCAGTGGGTCTGAGCGGGATTTTGAAAAAAGCAGAGAGGTTCGTATAAAAGGTGATAAAATGCAAGCAATGCCTCATCAATTAATGGGTTATGACAGGGCTATAACGATGTTCAGTCCTGACGGAAGATTACTGCAGGTAGAGTATGCCAAGAAGACAGTTAGGCAGGGTTCTACTGCAATTGGAATGGTTTGTAAAGATGGTATTCTTCTTGTTGCAGACAAGAGGATTGTTGAGAAATTGATAATTCCAGAGTCTGTTGAGAAGATTTTCAAGATGGATGACCATATTGGCGCAACTGCTTCTGGCATATTGTCAGATGCTAGAGTATTGATAGAAAGGGGCCAGTTAAAGGCCCAGCAGCACAGTGTTACTTATGACACTCCTGTTGACACAATAACTATTGTCAAGGAGATCTGTGCACTGCAGCAGATATGCACGCAGTCAGCTGGATTAAGGCCTTTTGGCGTGTCTATACTTGTTGCAGGTATTGACGCAGATGGTCCTAAGCTGTTTGAGACAGATCCTACTGGAATCTATTTTCAGTATAGCGCCACTGCTATCGGCGAAGGAGAGCCAGAGGTAGAGGAGATACTGAATAAGGAGTACAGTCCAGACATGACTATTGAGGATGGTTTAAAGCTTGCTTTGGCTGCCTTGATGCAGGTCTTGGGAAAGGAATTCAGCACTCAGAGGATTGATGCAGCTTACATCAAGACAGACGAAAAGAAGTTTACACATCTCAAGAAAGACAAGCTTGACAAGGTTTGCAGGGAATGTAAGAAAAAATGAGTTCAGACAGTATTAACGTTGCTAGATTAAAGAAAGGTTCAGATGTTTTTGAGATTGTCATAGATCCAGACAAGGCTGTTCAGGCAAGGCATAATCCTGAACTGGCCCAAGATGCTTTATCTTATCCAAAGATTTTTTCAGATGCAAAAAAAGGCATGCAGGCTTCTGAAGACAGGATGAAGCACTGGTTCAAGACAACTGATCCGATAGAGGTTGCAAAGATAATCATCAAGGAAGGAAGCATTCAAGTGACTTCTGAATACAGGCAGAAGATGATTGAGCAGAAGAAAAAGCAGTTGATTGAGAGGATCCACAAGAATGGTGTTGATCCAAGGACAAATGCTCCGCATCCAGCTTCAAGGATCGAGGCTGCTTTGCAGGAGGCAAAGATAAAGATCGACGAGTTCAAGAACGTTGATCTGCAGCTGAAGGATGCTTTGAAGAAACTTCAGCCGATAATACCTATTAAGTTCGTTAAAAAAGAGATTGAGATCGTGATTCCAGCAGCTTATGCTGCAAAGGCATACCCTACAGTTAAGATGCTGGGCAAGATAATGAAAGAATCCTGGAATTCTGACGGGTCCTGGACAGGACTGCTTGAGATTCCTGGAGGCATGGAGCAGGAGTGTTATGACAAACTGAACAGTATAACACATGGAGAGCTTCAGGCTAAAGTAGTATCAATAAGGTGAATAAGATGACAGATAAACTGAAAATTAAAAACAAGGAAATTGCAGTGCCTGGAGAGGTGCTTGCAGAAGGAATGGGTTTTGTCCCTAGTAAAGGAATTAGAAGAGACAAGGACAAGCTCATTGCAGAACAATTAGGCATGATAAGCATTGAGGGGAAAGTCATAAAATTGATTCCTCTTACAGGTGTTTACATACCTAAGACAGGTGATAAGATCATCGCAAAGGTCATTGATGTATTGATGACTGGCTGGAGGCTTGACACAAGAAGCCCTTACTCAGCAGTCTTGTCAATGAAGGATGCAACAAGTGATTTTATCCAGCGAGGGGCAGACCTGACGCAGTATTTTGCATTAGGGGATTATGTCCTGACAAAGATAACAAATGTCACAAGCCAGAAGCTTGTTGATGTTTCAATGAAAGGCCCTGGCTTAAGAAAGCTGAGGGGCGGAAGAATACTCCAGGTTAATCCTCACAAGGTTCCAAGAGTTATTGGAAAAGAGGGTTCCATGGTTGTCATGATCAAGCAGGCAACTGGATGTAATATCCTGGTCGGCCAGAACGGCTGGATCTGGATTGATGGAGAGCCAGAGGCAGAGGTCATTGCTGAAAAAGCAGTGATGAAGATTGATGCAGAGGCTCACCTGTCCGGCTTGACAGACAATATCAAAGAGTTTCTTGAAAAATTGACAAAGAAGAAAATAACATTAGAGGGTGGAAAAAATGAAAGCAAGGAATGATGGAAGAACACCTGATCAGATGAGGCCTATGAAAGCAGAAGTAGGAGTTATCCCTAATGCAGACGGCAGTGCAATGTTTCAGATGGGAAACACGATTGCTTATGCAGCTGTTTACGGGCCTAGAGAGATGTATCCTAGATTCATGCAGAATCCTAAGGAAGGTGTACTGAGATGCTCTTATAACATGATGCCTTTCTCAGGTCATGGAGAAAGAGTGAGGCCTGGCGGTTCTAGAAGATCAAAAGAGATATCTGTGGTTACAGAGAATGCACTAAAGCCTGTTCTGGACCTGAGTGATTACCCAAATGCAGTTGTTGATGTGTTTATTGAACTGACACAGACAGATGCAGGCACAAGGTGTGCTGGCATAACTGCAGCAGCAATGGCTCTGGCAGATGCAGGTCTTAAGATGAAAGACCTGGTTGCATCAATGTCAATGGGCGCGCTTAATGGTGAGATAATTGCAGATGTCAATGGCACAGAGGATTGTGTGTTGGGGGCAACAGATGTTCCTATTGCACTGATTCCTAGCATGGACAAGATTTCTTTGCTGCAGCTTGACGGGCCAATGTCCAGAGAGATGCTCAAGAAATTGCTTGAGACTGGCAAGAAAAATTGTCTAGAGATCTACAAAGTACAGCAAAAAGCACTAAAGAAAAAATACAAGGTTGATTAAAATGGCAGAAAAAGAACATATATTAAAATCATTGAAAGCAGGAATAAGGTATGACGGCAGGAAACTGCTTGATTACAGGAAGGTTTCTGTAGAGCCTAAAATAACCAGTGCAGAAGGAAGCGCAAAGGTTAAGATAGGCGAGACAGAGGTTCTTGTCGGCGTTAAGCTGGCTGTTGAAGTGCCTTACCCAGATACACCTGCAGAAGGAAAGTTGATGGTCAATGCAGAGCTAAGGCCTATGGCAAGCCCTAAGTTTGAATCAGGTCCGCCTGGTGAACAGGCGATTGATATAGCAAGGGTTGTTGACAGGGGTCTTAGAGAGAGCAAGGCTCTTGCACCAGAGAAGCTGTGCATAAAAGAAGGAGAGGCTGTTTGGAGTGTCATGATTGACATCTGCCCTCTTAATGATGCAGGCAATATGCTTGATGCAGCAGCTCTTGGAGCAGTCGCTGCTCTGAAGAGCACAAGATTTCCTCCAGTCAAGGAAGACGGGAACATTGATTGGGAAGCTCCGCTTACAGACAAGAAACTGGAGCTTGCTAAAGAGCCTGTTGAAGTGACTGTCCTGAAAATAGGGGAGTTTTATATAGTTGACCCTATTTCAGAGGAAGAAGAGCTTGCAGACACCAGCATAACCATTGCAGTTTCAGAAGATGGAACTGTGTATGCAATGCAGAAGAGAGGCCAATCTCCGCTGTCTGTTGAAGAGATAGACAAGATGGTCGAGATTGCCATCAAGAAATCAGCTGAACTTAGAAAGTTCATCGGGTGATTATCATGTCAGAAGAGAACTACACAAAGTTTGAGGTTGCCAGGATGCTTGGCTCCAGGGCCCTGCAGATTTCCATGGGTGCCCCTTTTTTAGTCAAGCTTTCAGAAAAGCAGCTGGAAGAGATTGCTTTTAATCCTATTGCGATTGCAAAGCTGGAATTAGAGCATGATGCTCTTCCTTTGACTGTAAAGAGGCCTCTGCCTGGCAAGAAGAGTGCTGCAGCCAAGGCTGCTGCTTGATTTTTGTTCATTTTTTTAGAATTTTTCTTTATCTTTTTCTTTTGTATGTTTTCCAGTGCGAATATGTCTCTTTTAGCTCTTGCATTTTTTCCCTGTTCCTGAAAAGCGGATAATCCAGCAGTCGCTTGATGCTTTCTATTTCGTGTATGACTATCTGGTCTGGCGTCTTGCGCGCATTATACCGCGAATTTATCCCCAATAAATGGAGTGCAGTGTTGATTGCAGATAGAAGAGGTGTATTTCCGGATTTTGTTATGACTACTCTTGGTTGTACCCGCAGTATTCGTGATTTTTGTGTTGTTCGCGGCATATAGCTTGGCGTTGCTCTTGAGTCAAAGAAGCCCCGGAGGTAAGATATGAGCAGGTTTTGATCCTGCATAAATTCTTTTGGTATGCTTGTGTTGTCCTCTGTTGATTCGCTTATCAGGCTCATAAGGCTCTTTGAGTCGTAATATATCCGTTCCGCGCGCCGGTTAGCATAGCTTACTGTTGCTTGGGAGTATTTTAGCCTGAGCGAATTCAGGCTTTGTTTTACTGTTTTTTCCAGTCCCTGGTCTCTTGTGGATATTGTTAGCCTCTCAGGGTGTATTTCCTCCACTTTTGATTGGTAAACTCCAAGAAGGTATGCGAACTGCTTTCTGTTTCTTAGTCTTGCTGGGTGGATTTCTTTTGTTCTTGTTGCTGACTGCCTGAAAGACAGGGGCAGTATTCCTCTTTTTATCCAGCCGTAGACTGTTGAAAACCCTTCCATCATGGCGCAGCATTCTCTGTATGTCCCGCCTTTAAGAAGAAGACAGAGGCCTTTGTCAAATCTCTGAAGGTCTTCTTGCATCTGTGCAGGATTGCTGTTCAATAGGCTTCTGTTTTTGAATATGTTGTGCACTTCTCTCTTTCGCGCTAAAAGTTCCTGCCGGTTCATTGTTCTTGTTATGTGGGGAAACTTTATAAATCTTAAGTTACTTTCTGCAATTATGGACAAGATAACTGATGAGAAACTTGAGAAATATTTTGATGTTACCAAGAGAGCTTTAGCCAAGGTCAAGATTGCTGAAGAGCAGAAGATTGACTGGAAGGAAAAAGCAGAAGATTTCTTAGACATGGCAAAGCGATATTTTGAGGATGCAAAGCACTTCAAGGAAAAAGGAGATATCGTCACTGCTTTTGCTGCACTCAACTATGCACACGGGTGGCTTGATGCAGGTGCTAGATTAGGTCTTTTTGATGTTGGCGGAGACAGTGAATTATTCACTGTTGATGAAAAGATTTAAATAAACTAAATCCTAATTTCTCTATTATGCGTGATGTAATAAAAGAGGATATACTTTCTGTATTAGAAAAAGCTATTGAGATTCTCAAGTCAGACGAGCATCCTGCTGATGAATTAGGAGAGCTTAGTGATCATGTCATTCATGATGCCTCTATTTTTCAGGATGAGGATTCTGTCTCTATTGCAGTCTTGATTTATGCACTGTCTAATGTGATTCGGTATTGTCATGAGAAGAATATCAGCTATGCAAAGCTAGTCGCCAGTATTGAAAAAGCATATGCGCAGCTTTCTGGCGACAACATCCCTGGGTATCGCGTAACAATTAGAAAATGTTTTGACCAGATCAGATCCATGGATGAAAAGCTTAAGGTGTATGTGCAGGAAGTTCTTGACAGGGCAAGGATAAAGAAAGGAGGCAAGCTTCACCAGCACGGCATCAGCGTTGCAAAAGCTGCGGAAATTTTGGGCTTGACTCAGTGGGAGCTTCAGGATTATGTGGGTAAGCAGAGGTATTTTGATATCAAGGAAATTCCAACCAGGCAAAGATTAAAGAATGCGAGGGAAATGTTCAAATGAAGGCGATGTTGTTTGATGCAGGGCCAATCATCAGTTTGACAACAAATAATTTGCTGTGGCTGCTGGCGCCTTTGAAAGAGAAGTTTGGCGGTGAGTTCTATTTGACTGAGGGTGTCAGGAGAGAGCTTGTTGAGAAGCCTTTGAGCACGAAGAAGTTCAAGTTTGAGGCTCTTCAGGTCCAGCACATGATTGAGAGCGGTGTTCTTAAGGTCATAAAGAACGGCAAGTTGAGAAGCAAGGCAGAGCAGCTGCTTGATTTTGCAAATACTATTTTTTATGTGCATGGAAATCCATTGAGAACCCTGCAGATTGGCGAGCTTGAGAGTCTTGCTGCTGCAAAGATGATGGGTATTCCTTATATTGTTGTTGATGAAAGAGTTACAAGACTGTTGTTGGAGAATCCTGGCCAGCTTGAGGAGCTTCTTGAGAAAAGGCTGCACGCAGATGTTCATGTCAAGAGTGCCAGGCTTGCAAAGCTTCACAAGCAGGTGGAGGGTGTTCAACTGATACGCTCTTTTGAGCTTGCTGCAATCGCTTATGAGCTGGGGCTTTTAGACAAGTATCTTGTCAAGATTCCTGATGCAAGAAAGCAGTTGCTGCAGGCAGTCCTCTGGGGAATAAAGCTTAATGGCTGTTCAGTCGGCCAGCAGGAGATTGATGAAGTTGTAAGGATTGAGTTAAAAAAGAATTCTCGGTAAAATACCCAAAAGAAAAGCTTTAAATACTCCTAGCAAGTTTTTGCACGCATCAATAAGCAATAAGGTCCTGGAAAGGACTGGATGGTGAAGATGACGTATGAGCTTGAACTTAAATCCGTACAAAACATCGTGACGGGAAATCGTGTACCGAAAGACTTCTTTATTACTTCTGGCGCTGGGCAAAGCGACATCACTGTGCATGCAGGTTCTTATCATCTTGCTTTAAGAGAAGCAAGAATAGAGAGATGCAACATTATCTGTTATTCTTCTATCCTGCCTGCAATTGCAAACAAGATCGATATTGATCCAGACACTCTCACGCATGGCGCTGTCATGGAGACAATCATGGCTTGCGCAAATTCAAAGAAGGGCGAGAGAGCGACTGCAGCCATCATTTTTGGGTGGCTCTATAATCGCGAGACTGGAGAGAAATACGGCGGCCTTGTGTGCGAATACAACGGCAATGACACAGAAGAAGATGCAATTGCAAGCCTGAAGATGAGCCTGAGAGAGCTCTATGAGAATGGATATTCTGGGGATTTTGAGTTGAGAGATATAGAAATGCACTCAAGAAGCTTTGTTCCTGAAAAGAAACATGGAACTGCTCTTGTTGCTCTGTGTTTTGTCAATCATGAATACCCTATATTAAGTTAATAAAAAAAGAAGTAATTAATTTACTTCTTTTACTTTCCAGTTTTCTATTTTTACCTGCATTGGGGTCTGGTCTGCATCAGATAGTTTTACTGTGAAGCAGCCGGTGCATTTGTCCTTGATCACCTCAACAACAGTCAGGCCGTATTGCTGTCCTACTTTTGCGATTGCTGTTTTTGCTGCAAATTTCTGCTGGTCATCTAATTCCCATACTCTCATACAGCCGCCTATTGATGCAACCCAAGCATATCCTGCTGGTCCTAGGCATCCGTGCTCGTCTCTCTGTCCGCCTATTAGCTGTGTGTCTGGAATGACTTCTTCTCTGAAGATTCTTCCGTCTGGTGTCCTGCACTGTCTTGGGTAGCTCTCCATCACAGGTAATCCTGCATCAGCGCACTGCTGGAAGTCTGTTATCTTGAAATAGTCTTCAAATTTGTTCTGTCCTGGAAAACACTTTCCGTAGTAATAATCCCATGCAACACATTCGCTGTTGTCATCAAATATGCAGTAGCCCATTGTCTCTCCGCCAGGGCCAAGCCGCACTTTGTATTCATAGCCCATGTTCACGCATTTTACTGCTGCGGGATTTGCCAATCTCTGCGGATACTGCTCTTGAACAATATATATCAATGCAATTAACGCTGCTATTATCAATACTGGAACTAATAGTTTTTTCATTCTAATTCACCTCAAATTTTTTTTAATTTTGAGACCCGCCAAAAACTTTGTTTTTTGGCGCTGCCTCTTTTTCAAATTCATCTAGATCTAAGAATTTAATTTCTTCTCTTGTGGCTGCAAGATCATCAAATGTGAACTCTTGTGTGGCCTCGTCAAAAGCCACGCAGCAATCTTTTATCACAGTGATATCAAAGTCGCGGTCATAGGCATCATGTATCGCGCTTCTTACGCAAAGGTTTGTCAATATCCCTGCTATGACAATTTCTTCAATATCTTCTAGTTCATCATCTAAGTCTGTATCATAAAAAGGGCTGACTTTATTCTTTGTAATCAAGATGTCTGAAGGTTCTTTGTGTAATTCTGGGATTATTTCTATGCTTTCAGTTCCTTCTGCAAATGCATCTTCTGAATCTTCCTCAACATGTGTTGTGAATATAAGTTTATATCCTTGTTTTCTGCAGAAATCAATCAACTTGTTGGTTTTTGCCAGAACTTCTGAGATGTCTCCTACATAATACTCTGAGTCAGGATTAATCCACTCTTTTTCAAAGTCCACTAATAGCAAGGCTTTCATCTTAGCATATCATAAAAAGCATCAAATACAGGATAGTTTGTGCTGAAGCTGAAGAATTTTGCGCCTACTTCTGTGCATGCGTTTTTTATATTTGCTTTGTGCTCCTCCAGCTGTTCAAGATATTTTTGTCTTGAGTATGGTGTTATGAATGTTCTCATGTGGTCTTTTGTCTCTGAGTCAATCAGTTTGAAATCTCCATCTAAGTCTAGATCAGTTTCTACTTTGTCTAGCACCTGGACAAGTATTATGTCGTGCTGTTTATACCGATAAAGCACCGATCTGACCTGTTCAATGTCATAAAGGAAGTCAGATACTATGACTATCATTGATCTTGTGTTTATCAATTGCTTATATTTCGCCAGGCTGATTGCAAAGTTGGTTGTTCCTTTTGGTTTTCTGTTGTTCAGGTATTCTAGTATGGTCAGTATCTGTTTTTTTCCTTTTTTTGGCTTGAACATCTCTAGTTTTTCTGAAAATGTGGACAGCACGAATTTCTCGTTGTTTTTCAGGGCCATGTATGCATATCCCAGCCCAATCATGGAGGCATAGTCTGATTTTTTTGTCTTGCCTAATCCAAATCCCATGCTGCCAGAGAAATCCACCACAATATGAACTATCAGATTTCTTTCTTCTTCATAGCTCTTGACAAACAGCTTGTCAGTCCTTGCAAAGACTTTCCAGTCTATTGTCCTGAAATCGTCTCCTGGTGTGTAGATGCTGTGGTCCTTGAAGATCATTCCTCTTCCTGTTGCATTTGTCTGGTGCTCTCCTGCAAAGTTGGATGTTATTCTTTTATTTATTATCAAGCTTAGTTTGTCCAACTGCCGCAGGAAACTTAAGTCAATCATTTTAGCAGGGATTTGATTACAGCATCCTCATCCATATTCTGTCGCTCTGCCTCAAAGCTCAGTATTATCCTGTGCCTTAAGATAGGATAAGCCATTGTGTTTATGTCTGTTTTTGAGACGTATTTTCTTCCTTCCATCAGTGCTCTTGCTTTTGCTGCAAGCACTAGGCCGATGGATGCTCTTGGTGACGCTCCATATTCTATCAGGTCTTTTTTCTTTCTTGTGTTTGTTATTAGCTGGACTGCGTATTTCTTGAGGTCATTTGCTATTGGCACCTGTCTTGTTATTCCTTGAAGATAGACCAGGTTGTCTTTTTTCAGTATTGGTTTCAGTTGTATGTTTTTCACTTCCTCTGCATACCTGTTTACTATCTCTACTTCATCCTTGAATTCTGGATAATCTGTC
Source organism: Candidatus Woesearchaeota archaeon (assembly GCA_019323555.1). GTDB lineage: Archaea > Nanobdellota > Nanobdellia > Woesearchaeales > ARS49 > WJJT01. Next base: position 17,496 of record JAHWHC010000030.1, on the reverse strand, counting down.
TTGATTTTCAGCAAGAACCTGTCGCTCTGTGCTTCTGGCAAAGGATATGTTCCTTCCTGCTCTATTGGGTTTTGTGTTGCAAGAACAAAGAATGGTTCTTCCAGCTTATAGGTAGATGTTCCCAGTGTTACCTGTCTCTCCTGCATCGCCTCTAGTAAAGCAGACTGTGTTTTTGGTGTTGCCCTGTTGATCTCGTCTGCCAGCACGATGTTTGCGAAGATTGGTCCTGGCTGGAACTTGAAGTTTCTTTTGCCAGAGCTTGTTTCCTCTATGATGTATGTTCCTGTTATGTCTGAGGGCATCAGGTCTGGTGTGTTCTGGATTCTTGAGAACTTAAGGTCCATCAAGTCAGACATTGTCTTGACTGCCAGTGTTTTTGCCAGTCCTGGATATCCTTCTAGTATTGAGTGTGAGTTGGTCAGCAGTGATACAGTCATCTGCTTTAGCACCTCTTCCTGCCCAACAATTACTTTGCCTAGCTCATGCATTATGCGGTCAAATGCTCGTTTTGTTTCCTCGATTTTCATATTAACTCAACCTCCGATTAGCTTTCCTTTGTGATTTCACGAAAATAACTTTTTACGATTTTTTGATATCCTTTTGGTATGCTTTCTTCATAGCTCGCGTCTGTCGATGCTGCTATCTCTGCAGGCACTGTGCTCCTGAACTTCCTGTGCTCTGGCTCTTTTACCTTGCTTATGTCTGCATCGCTTTTTACTGGATTGAGCTCTAGCTGCAATTGCTCATTCCCCAGCTCTGCTATTGATTTCTCTCCGTATATCTCGTCTTCATCAGGATTTCCTTCCTCAAATGCAAGAAGGCTTTCATCTATTTCATAATCTTTTGAATTTCTGCTGAATTCTTTTACCTCTTGTATTGCTTTGTGCGTGTCTAGGAATCGGACATTGTATGCTGATGCCCCTATTATCAGGAAAGCCACAACAAAAAGCAGGAACAGTTCTCTTGACAGTTTTCCAAAGCTGAAGAAGTATGATGTCATTGTGTGCTTCATTCCCTGCAGCACGTCTTTGTTGAGGCACTCAACAATTTCATATTCTTTGTCAGTGTTGTCTGCTGCGGTTATCAATTGCTCTTTTAGTTCAGGAACCTTTTCTTCCACATATCTGTATGTCACGTTCTTTCTTCCGTGATAGCCGTGCACTATTGCGTATATTCCTGCAGGTATGAATGAGTACACCCAAGGGAGTGTCAGCAGGAAGAATGCAAGGTTTGATACGAGAAAGACAACAAGCGTGTCCAGGAACCAGGTCAGGATGTTTATCTGTAATAAAGTCAGTTTCAGTTCTCTTAATGCTTGCTGTATTGGTTTAGCCATGTTTAACAACCATTCTCATCTGCATCTACTGTGTTTTCAAGGCACTCAACTTTGTCCTCAAGATCCCTGATGTCTTCTTCCAGCCTGTCATTGTCATCTTGAAGCACGTCTACTTCAATAGCTAGCTTCTCTTTTTCAGCAGTCAGCTCTGTCACTAGTGCTTTTTTTGCTGCAAGATCATTCTGCGTCTTGAAGAGGGTCTGTTCTGTTTTCTCAAGCTCGCTCTGAAGCCCCTCTTTCTCTGTTGTCAGGCGTTTCTTTTGTGTCTCCAGGCTCTCTTTCTCTGTTCTTACCTCTGTGTATTGGCCTGACAGCTGTTCTTCTCTCTGTGATTTCAAGGAAAGGTCATCGCTTAGCTTCTTAAGCTCAAATTGTTTTGCTTCCAGCTCGTCGCTCACTTTGTTTAGCTGATCCATCTTCAGGGTGTATGCCCCGTTTATCCTGTCAAAGTTCAGCTGGAAATATACTGTTGCCCCGACCAAGGCTGCTGCACTGAAGATTATCAATAACAGCAGAATCAGGTTTGCATTTCGTGTCATGTAGCTCATTTTTTCACCATTTATTTACTAATCTTTTCGTGTAATTCTCCTTATAAATATTTCTATAAGCAAGAGTATAATTGCCGCGATTATGAACGGCTGTCTCACAGTGTCTTTTGTGACAACTGTTCTTTTTGCCCTTGTTTTTGTGAATTGTATTATTGCATCTATGTCATTCTTGCCGAATATTTTTCCCCCTGTGCTCTCTGTTATGCTCTTTAGCTCTGGGTTAAAGCCCATCATTTCATATTCAGAGGGGTAGTTTGCTGCAAATGTTGCAGTTAATATGTTCTGGAATCCAGTCTGTGTCGGCGTTACTGTTGTTGCATACAGGTCCTCGTCTACTTTGTAGAACACGCCCTGGTCTGATGTCGGGATTGTTTTTGATTTTACTATTACTTCTGTTGGCTCGTTCACGCGCGTGTCTGGTATCTCTATGAATTCCTGGCTCTTTCTCTCTGGGTCTCCTATTGCCCAGTTGAATGTTCTTGTAAGGAGATTAGAGTTTGCCTTGTTTAGCAGGTCTCCTGCCCACTCGCTTCCATCGTCGGTTGTCAGTGCTGCGATTCTTCCCAGCCCGAGCCGCCATACTGTCAGGATCGGTTCTCCTGTTGATGTTGTTGCCAGCATTCTTGCAGTTGTTTTTGGGACTGCGTTGTTGAAGCCGTAGATGAATGCTTTAGGATCTAGTCCTGCTGTGATAAAGTGATTTGAATCCAGTATCTGGAGGTTCATCTTGTTTGATTGCTGCTCTTCCTCATCAAGGTCTCCAAATAATATTTTTATTCTTGAGCTCTCTGTTGCCCTGAAATATATTCCGTTTGCTAATTGCGCTATCTGCTGCATCAGTTCTTCATTTGTTGTCGGCCCGACGCCTACTGTGTAGATTTTTATTCCCATTGTCTGCGCTAGTTTTGCTGCTTCTGTTGCAGCTGCCTCTGCCTGTGTCTTTCCGTCGCTTATCAGGATTATGTTTTTCCCTCCTGCCATCTCTTCTAGTATCTGTATTGCTTTCAACAGGCCTGAACTGACTAGTGTTCCTCCGCCGTGGGAGAGTCTGCCTATCTTGTCTTCTAGTCCTTGTTTTTCATAGACATAGGATGGTTCTGATATTAGGTATGCTTTTGTGTTGAATGCAACAACTGCAAGCCTTGTGTTGACAGACAGGTCTCTGTACGCTCCTAGTGCTAATGCTTTTTCCATGTCCACTGTTGTAGATGTTCCAAATGCTGCGCTTGTGCTGCCGCTGATGTCCACGACTATGACTATGCTTGTCTCTCCCTCTTTCTTGCCAGGTGCTGCAATGTAGACAGGAAGTATTGTCTCAAATAGCGAGCTCTTGTAGTCTCCTCTGTCAAATGAGTTGTCTCCCCCTATTACCACCATTCCATTGCCGTCTGCCACAAAGTCATTTAATACATCTGTTGTTGCTTTCAGTGTTTCTGCATGGATGTTGTTGATTCCGATTGCGTAATAGTCATTTAATGGGGGCAGGCTGTTTCCGCTCTCTACAATGTATATTTGGTCAAGCAGTGTTTTCATTGGTGATGGGTTTTCTGTGTAAAAGAATATTTTCGGTCTTGGCACGACTTTCACTGTCTTGTAAAATATGTTGTTTTGCGGAAAATAATCTTCTGATTGTATCTGCGCGACGATCTTGTGATATCCTGGTGTCAGAAGTTTTGTGAATTGCAGTATTGGTTCGTCTGTTGTCTTGTCAATCACAGTCTCTCCGTCAAAAGTCACTTTTACTGGGATGCTCTTTACAGTGCCTACTGTGTTGATGATGATGCTGAACTTGTTCTCTACCCCTTCCTGGCTTTTTGACGGGCCTATCACGACAACTCCTGAATCATCGTGTATTGGGTTCAGGTCAATTGCATTTATTGTTGAGTTTAGTTTTGAGGCAAACAAGGCCACGTCTCCTAGGCTTGATCCTGCATTTGAGTTTCCGTCTGATATCAAAAGGATGCTGTCATGCGGCTCAAGGTTGTTGAGTATGGCGTCTCCTATTGCAGAGTGCTCCCCTTCCCCTATTGTTTCTACCTCTACTGTGAGTTTTTTCTCAAGTGCCTGGGCAAGCTCATTTGCATTGCTCTCAAACAGTTTCATTGATGTTGAGTTGTCAACAAGTATCTTGACATATACATCTCCTTCTATTACCTTGCTTGTCTGGTGATATGGTGATGCAAGCGCGATCAATAACAATATTATTATGGCGGCTCTTGTGAAGAAAAGCACTCTTCGCAGGAATTTTTTCTGCTTCGCTACATCTGGCTCTTCTTTTACTTTTACGAATTTTTTCTTTAGGATAAAATAGATTACAAGTATGATTGGTATGAATAATAAGATTGCCCAGGGCTGCTCAAAATAACGGTATGCAATTTCCAGTGCTGATCTTACAAATGTCATACATCCCCTCTCATTTTGATATACAGTATCTCCAGCAGTATTATGAGTCCTGCTGCAAGGATCAGTAATGGTTCTAGCTCAAGTTTTCTTGTCTCTTTTACAGGCTTTAGTTCAAACTCAGTTGATTTTGCGCCGAGTGTTGTTTCTGCATTTATCTCTGATTCTTTTTCATCAAGAAGGTTTGCTGCTATTCTTTTGTCCTCTAGTTCATAGATTCCTGCGTTTTCCAGCATTATTGTTGCTTGTTTCACGGTCTTTATGGGTGTTTTTACTGTCTGCTCTCCTTCTAGTATTATTGTGTCTTTTGTGGCGTAGTTGAGGTTTTTCAGGTCAAGCTGTCCTGTCAAGTATCTCAGCATCTCTGTCCAGAAGATAGGATAGCTGGGAGAGTACTTGAAGTCAGCAGTGTTTTCTGGTATTCCGTAATAGACTATTTTTCCGCTTCCTGCTTTTCCTAATGATACAACAGTGTCATTTCCGAGAGATACGATTGTTGTGAATCCTTTGTCGTGTGCTGTTGTTGTGAAGTGTGATGTTATGCTGCCGAAGTCTATGTTTTTTGTGAACTTGTTTAGTTGTTCAATAGACACAAAGCCGCCGTTTCCTTTTCCTGTTATCTTTAGCGGCAGTAGTTTCTTGTAATTTATCTGGGCAGAATCCTCCTGTACATGCACAACTACACTCGCTCCGTTCTGGGCTGCGTAATATAGTGCGTCAAATGTTCCTGGCAATACTTCATTCATGTCAAGGTTATGCAGTATGTAGACGTCATATCCTTCTACAGGAACAACAGGTGGTTTTGTTACAGTGACTTGTACATCTCCTGATGCCTCTAGTGCGTTTTTGAGGAATACTGATGCATTGTTTGTGACTAGTGCTGCTTTTGTCTGTTCTGTCTCTGGCGCACTTAGGTATGCTAGATTGTCTATCTTGAAATCATCATCTGTGACTAACAGCATTTGTGTTATTCCGTTTGGTGTCTTGAATGTGAATGTTTCAGAGCTCTTTGCCCCGAGATTTAGTTCTTTTTGAACGTCTCCTACTTTTAGTGTTGCGAATCTTGCCACATCATCAAAGTTTTTTACATACACTGTTGCCTCTTCCCTGTCTGCCTCTATGTCCACTATTCCTATGTTTGATGCTTTTTTCTCAGCAACATTCACGAAGTTTACAACCAGGCCTTTTGATTCTAGTATTGCTTTTGCAATGTTTGGGTCCTGCCCGCCTGTATTTATGAAATCACTTAATACTATAACAGCGCCCTCGCTTCCAAGGGCCTCTCCTGCAAGTATTATTGAGTCCCCGATTCTTGATGTTGCTTCTGTTGGCTGAGCTTTGTTCAGGTATTTTTCTGCTTCAGATGATGTTGCCTCTTTCACAACTATAGATGGAACTTCTTTTGCAAGGATTATTGTGTTTTTTGCCCCCAGCATCTGTTTTGCTTTGTCTCTTGCCTTGTCAAACCTGCTGTACTTGCCCTCCATGGCCTGCATCGACGCGCTTGCATCCAGGACAATGACTGTGTTTTGTGCTGTTATGTCGTGCTGATAGTTTGTGAATGGTCTTGCTATGCTTAAAGCAAGCAGTAATAAGATCAGTATTTGTATCAAGAAGAGCCAGTCTCTTATGAATTTCTTGAAAAAAGAGCTTAGCTTGTTTCTTCCAGATGATTGTATGAAGAACATGAGGCTTGGGATCTCTATTGTCTGTGGTTTTGGGCGTATAAGATAGAGCAAAATAAGAGGAATTAGACTAATAAGTGCTAATAATCCAAGCATACTCCCTATCTGTATCACTTTAAAATACGAGTAGAAGTCGGTCTATATATACCTTACGATTTTATGGTGCCTGCTTGCGAATAAATGAAGGTTTTATTTCAGGCATGCCTATTTCTCCGCATAGTTTTTCAACAGCGGCTTTTTCAGTAGTGTATCTTGCTAGCATGCTCTGTCTTATTGCTTCTGCTTGTGTAGACAATGGTTTTTCTGGCGCACTATGTGATTGCTCTATTGCAGGCGTATCTTCATAAGCTCTTGCCTGTTCTACTAAAGGCACAGAAACGTAAGTTACGCGGCTTCCATTTATTGTGCCGCCATTGCCATTTAATTCTGCCTGGGTTGCCTGAAGCTCTTTGATAGCTGCTTCATCCAGTGATAGAACTATTAGGTGATCTGTCCTTCTTGGCGGATTTTGTATTTTTTCTGCAACTTCTGTGGCATTTTCAAGGCATTTTAAGAGGCTTTTGTCTGTTGGAACAGGACAAAATTCAACTCTGTCCTCGCCTATTGAGTACAGGACAAGGTCATGAAATACAGAGCGTTTTCTTCCTGCATAAAATACGCCCATTGGAGGGGCTTCTCCTCTTCTCAAAAGATCCCTGATTATTGTGAAGCCTTGTGTAGATGTGTGTCTTGGCCCTAAAAATCTTTCTAGTCTTGCTATGTATGCATCCATTTGTCTTAAACCCACGAATTTATATAAATTATATAGAAATAGTATACTACAGTATATAAGTATTTCGATTCTAGAGAAGCAGATTGCCCTATATTTTTTGTGCTTACCTGAATTGCGTCACTGTTAATTTTAGCACAACATATCCTAGGTAAACTAGGATAAGTGTGATTGCCTCTCTTTTCTCAAGCTTCATCTTTGTCCTTAGCAGAAATATTGCAAGCACGCACACCCCTATCATGAAAGGTATGTCAAAATCAATTAATGACGAATTTACAGTAAATCCTTTTGCTATCACAGAGCTTATTCCCAGTGTGAAAAAAATGTCAAAGATATTGCTTCCTATAAGGTTTGCGACAGACATTGTGCCTGCTTTTTTCAGCACAGCATTTACGCTGATTGATAGTTCTGGCAGGCTTGTACCGAGCCCGACTATTAATAATCCCACCAGTGTTTGGGATACTCCCCAAATGTTTGCGAGCGTGACTGCGTTTTCTACTACTATTTTTGATGAGAATATCAAGAATATGAACCCTGCTATCACAGATACTGTTGCCCAGATTAGCATGCCGTATCCTTTTTGGTTCTTGATTTTCTCATGGAGTTTTTCTTCCCTGACTACAGTCATGAAGTAAAATAAGTACATTATTAATAATATCACTCCGTCCATCAGCGATATCTGGCCGTCTAATCCCATTAATAGCAGGACTGCAGCTGCCCCAACCATTATTAGGCCGTCTCTCAGGAATTCTCTTTTTGATATGACAACCAGGCCGAATAATCCCACAAGGCCTAATATGAATGTGGTCTGGCTTATGACAGTTCCTACTGTTTGCCCGATAACCAGGCCAGACGTATTTATGCCGTGAAGTTTCTGCAATGCTCCTGTTATGTTGATAAAGAGTTCAGGAAGGTCGCTTCCTATGGCAAGGACAGTAAGTCCGATAAAAATATGTGATATCCTGAGCCTTTTTGCTATGCTGATGGCGCCTCTTGTGATAAGCTCTGAACCAAACCACAATCCTACTAAGCCCAAGATTAAGTATAATAGTTCGTACTGCAAATAATCACCTTTTTTAATGTTTTATTATGTTATATTATTTAATCTTTTTTGTATTTTGGGTATGTTCCTGATTCCATGAAAACTTTGTGTGTTTTCACTGCAACTCCGCGGTCTTTGTCCATGATTTCATTTGATTCCATTTCTGCAGACCCTAGTGCAATTAATTCATCTTTCAGGCTCATGATTGCAATGATTTCTCCTTTTTTTATCCCAGAATGTAGTTTTGATATGCCTGGCACTTTCAGGTCAGAGCCGTGGCACACAGTGTCTATTGCATTGTCCACTATCCAGACTTTTGGAACACTTGGTATTGCTTCTTCAACAGGTTTGATGTATTTTTTAATATCTTCATCTTTTTTCTCTTTCCAGAGCCAGTATGCATCTGATAGGTCCTGGAGTGTTATCATATCTTTTTCTGTGAATGGTCCTGCTCTTGTTCTCATCAACTGGGCCATGTGCGCCCCGACCTTTAGTTTTTTGCCTGCATCGTGGCAGAATTTTCTTATGTATGTTCCTGCCTGGCACCCTATCCTGAAAAGAACATCCTGCTCCTCTATCTCGATTATGTCTATGTAATATATTCTTCTCTCCCTTACCTGTCTTTTTACTGCAGACTTTATTGGGGGAAGTTGCTTTATGTTTCCCACAAATTCATCCAGAACTTTTTTCAGTTTCTTTACATCAACAGGTTTGTGCAGGTGCATTATTCCCACATATTCTTTTCCTGCAGGAAGAAGTGTCTGCACTATCCTTGTTGCTCTTCCCAGTGCCATTGGCAGCACTCCTGTTACAGCAGGGTCTAGTGTTCCTGAGTGTCCTGCTTTGTTTATGTGAAGTATTTTCTGGACATATTCTGCAACCTGGTGGGAAGTAGGTCCTTTTGGCTTGTTTATGTTAACAACACCGTAATCTATCAGAACATCAATAGGCCGTTCCTCAGGCTTGCAGCCATGAGAAGGATCTGTCTCTGATTCTTTTTTAGTTAGAATTTCTCTTTTGATTGTTTCAAAAGGTAACTGATTTTTCATCGAGAGTTATGTTATTATTTTTCAGCAGGTTGTTCTGCTTTTTTGGGCTCTTTAGGAGCTTCTTTTGGTTTCTCTTCTGGCTCTTTCTTAGATTCTTCTGCTTTGACTTCTTCTTTTGCAGGTTCTTCCTTTTTTTCTTCCTCTGCCTTCTTCTTTTTCTTTACAGGCAGTCTCTTGTCATCTTTCTTTCCTGTTATTGTCTCTTTGACTTTTGTTGCGATTCCTTTCTTCTCTTCCTCTTTTTTCTTTTCAACAATAATTTCCTTGCCAAAGAGTTCAGCTCTCACAACCCCTTTCTCATCTTTTTGGACATTGATTTTTACTTTTCCTGGCGGGTTCTTTATGCCGTGCTTCCACAGCTCTTCATTTAGGTGCTTGCCAAGCCTTACATCTTCTGATTTCATGTGTTTGATTAGAAATTCTTTTATGGCTGTGACTGCTTTTTTCGCCCTCCTGTACTTCGGAGATTTCAGCCACTCTTTCCTCAGAGGTATTGTGTAAGTTCGCTCTATTTTTGCCATTTTACGCCTTTATCTTTGTCCTTCTCCAGCTTCTCTTCACTGTTGTGTGTCTTCCTGGGTGGACTCTTCTTCCTTTTCCGAATTTTTTTGGCACTGTCCAGTAAGGCGCCCATCTACATTGCCTGCCTGCTTTGGCAAGTCTTTTCTTTCTGCTTGGGTGTTTGTGTCGTGCCATTTTATACTTCGTCTGCGGATTTTAATTCTTCTTTTGGAGCTTCTTCAGCAGGTTTTTCCTTTGCTGCCTTTTTTGTCTTCTTTTTTACTGCTTTTTTCCTCGTCGCTCTCTTCTTTGCTGTCTTTTTCTTTGTTTTCTTTTTCTTCTTTTTCACAGCAGGATATTCAACTGGAAGCTCTGTTTTGCTTTTCTTTGGAAGCGTGATTTTCTTCTCTTTCATTATCTCTTCAGCCATTTTTCCAAGAAGTTGTGCTCCTTGCTTTGTGATTACTCTTCCTTTGTGCACGCCTTTTTCTTCTTTTGCTGCAAGGCCTGCTTTCTCTAGCTGCTGAAGTATTTTTCTTAGGATATTGCCTGATGCTCTGCAGAATTTTTCCGGCTGGTGGCCCCTGTTCTTTCTTCCGCCGTATTTTGTCCTTAGTTTTGATACGCCGATTGGGCCTTTTTTCTGGAGTGTAAGAAGCACTGCTGCTGCTCTTATGTGCCACCAGTTCTTCTGCACTGGCGCTCTCTCTTTATGCACTCCTGTCTTCACAAAATCAGACCAGCTTGGTGGAGTCAAGTCTGATATTTTCTCCAGCTCTGCAGCTGTCTTAAGGATTAGTTCATTTACAGGTACGTCGTATAGTGTCATTTTTTATCCCTTATTCCGACCTTTCGGCCTACTCAGGATGTCTTGCGATCATCCAGAATAAACACAAGGAACCTTGGTTTGTTTATAAAGGTTATGGTTTACGTAGCAAATACAACCTCACAAAATCTCCTGATTTTGTGTTGGTTGCGTTTTCTATAAGAAAGATTTATTAATTCCTGTTTTTTTCTTCGAGACTATGGAAGATGAAAAAAGAGGGATAATCATAGCGTTTATTGCAGTGTTCCTTTGGTCTACTTTGGGGGCAGCGTATAAGTTGTTTGTGCCAAATATGGATAGTTTTTTGGTTGCATTATATGTCGGTTTTTTCGCTACGGCATTCCTTCTCCTTTACTTAGTATTCACTAAAAAGACAAAGAGATTGTTGGCGCAGTTTAAGAAAAATTACATGTTTTTTATTATTGCAGGAATTATTGGCTTGGGTGTGCAGCAGATACTTTACCTGAAAGCATATCAGGTGCTGCCTGCGTCTCAGGTAATAATCATTTTTTATTTATATCCTCTGTTGATGGTCTTGCTTTCTGGCCTGCTGTATAAGGAAAAAACAACCTTGAAATCCTTGTTTTTTGTGTTGCTTGGCTTTTTTGGTGTCTATGTCCTGATATCTAGAGGGACTTTCTTGAAGATTGATTGGAGTCTGGGGGTTATTGTCACATTGTTTGCAGCACTTGCCTGGGCGCTGTTCTCAGTGATGATAAAACACAAGAAATTCGATGCAGACATTGGGATGTTATTGTTTAATTTGTTTGGGTTTTTATTTTTAGTTGCAATGATTCCTTTTTTTGGATTGAGTTTTAAATTGACTGCTTTTGAATTCTCAGGGATTCTCTATATTGCATTAGTTCCAACTGCGATCTCATTTGTGCTGTGGAATCAGGCACTGCATAAAGTGAAAACAAGCATCTGTTCAAACATTGCACTGCTGACTCCGCTGATATCTGTTGCTCTTGTTGTTATGATAATTGGAGAGCAGGTATTTGCTGCACAACTGATCGGTCTGTTTATAATTGTAAGTTCTGTTTTCTTAAATCTGCACTTTAGGGATAAATAAGCTTTTCAGTAAAGTTTATATAAAGATACTTTCTCTCTGGGTGTATGGCAAAGCAGAAAGAATCAAAAGATGATTTAGATGTTCTTAGGCATAGTGCTGCGCATATTTTAGCTCATGCTATCAAGGAATTATATCCTAAGGCAAAGAATACTATCGGCCCTGCTGTTGAGGATGGTTTTTATTATGATTTTGATGATTTGCAGATAACTCCTGAGGATTTTCCTAAGATTGAGAAGAAGATGAAGGATATTATCAGGCAGAAGCTTTCTTTTGAGAAAAAAGAAGTTACTCTTGCAGATTTGAAAAAGATGTTCAAGGACAATCCTTACAAGATTGAGATGGCTGAGGAGTTCAAGAAAGCTGGTGACAAGCTTACTGTTTACAAGTCAGGTGATTTTGTTGATTTGTGCAGGGGCCCGCATGTCAAGACCACTGGTGATGTCAAGGCTTTCAAGCTGATCAAGACTGCTGGTGCTTACTGGCGTGGAGACCAGAAGAACAAGCAGTTGACAAGGGTTTATGGTGTTGCTTTTCCTACAAAAGAAGAATTAAATGCTTACATTACTCGGATGCAGGAGGCTGCTAAGAGAGATCACAGGAAGATTGGAAGGGATCTTGATTTGTTTTCTTTCCATGACTGCGCTCCTGGAATGCCTTTCTGGCACCCTAAAGGAACAGTCATCTGGAATGAACTGCTTGCTTACTGGAGAGAGGAGCACACAAAAGCAGGTTATGGTGAGATCAGGACTCCTATTATATTGAGCAAGTGTCTGTGGGAGCAGTCTGGCCACTGGAAGCATTTCAGGGAGAACATGTACTTCACAAAGATCGATGAAGTTGAGTGTGCTGTCAAGCCGATGAATTGCCCTGGAGGTATTCAGGTTTACATGAATCGTGTCAGGAGCTATAAAGAGTTTCCTTTGAGAATGGCTGAATTAGGATTAGTGCACAGGCATGAGTTGAGCGGTGTTCTTTCAGGATTATTCAGAGTAAGATCCTTTACCCAGGATGATGCACATATCTATTGTTCAGATGACAAGCAGTTGAAAGAAGAGATCAAAGGAGTCATTGTTTTGACTGATAAGATTTACAAGAAGTTTGGTTTTGAATATCATGTTGAATTAAGCACAATGCCTAAGAAAGCAATGGGCACAAAAGAGCAATGGAGCAAGGCTGAGAAAGCTCTTGCAGATGCAATGAAGGAATTAAAGAAAGACTTCAAGATCAATGAAGGTGACGGTGCTTTCTATGGTCCAAAGCTTGATTTCCATCTAAAAGATGCTTTAGGAAGGACATGGCAGTGCGGTACTTTGCAATTAGATTTCCAATTGCCTATTCAATTTAATTTGAAATACATGGGTGCTGACGGCACTGAGAATCACCAGCCGACAATGCTTCACAGGACAATCTATGGAAGCATTGAGAGATTCATTGGTGTTCTTCTGGAGCACACAGCTGGCAGGCTTCCTTTGTGGGCTTCCCCTGTTCAAGTTAGAATATTGACTGTTGCAGACAGGTTTAATGATTATGCAAACAAGATTGCAGAGCAGATGAAAGCAGAAGGAGTCAGGGCAGAAGTTGATGAAAGGTCAGAGAGCATCAGCAAGAAAGTCCGGGAAGCGCAATTGCAGCAAATCAATTACATCCTTGTTGTTGGTGAGAAAGAAGTAAAAGACAAGACAGTCACGGTTCGAACAAGAGATAATAAAGTTCATGGTGAAAAGAAAGTTGATTCTTTCATTAAGGAATTGGTGAAAGAGATTCAGGAAAGAAAATGAAAGAATACAAGCAGGTAATTCTAATCAGGAAAGATTTGAACATGTCAAAAGGCAAGATGGCTGCCCAGGCAGCGCATGCCTCTACAGATGCATTGATAAAATCTCACAAAGACGATATCAATGCCTGGAAAGACCAGGGCATGAAGAAAGTGGTTCTTAGCGTGGATAATGAAAAAGAACTCTTGAAATTAAGGCAAGATGCAGAAGATGCTGGCTTGATTGTTGCAATCATTGCAGACGCTGGCAGGACAGAGCTTGCTCCTGGCACAGTCACTGCAGTCGGCATTGGCCCTGATACTGAAGAAAAGATTGATAGGATTACAGGACATCTAAAACTTATTTCTTAACAATTTCTGCTTTCCAGCTCTACTCTTAGCCCTGCACACACTGGTTGTTCTGGGCGCCAGTTGCAGTTATATTTCTGATAGTCTTGATACAATTGCTGGCAAGGGTGATATGTTACTTTTCCTGCTGCCGCTGTTGCTCCGCCGTAATGCAGTGCAACTGCTCCCATTGCTGCAATCACAAGTATCAGAACTGCCATGAAAAGCAGATAATCGTGTTTTGGGTGTGGTATCATTCTAATTTGCCTTGTATTATTATTATATCATTGTCTGTTCCAGGTGCATTCCATGCATCAATAAAGTCTTGTTTTAATGCTTTTTGATTTGGTCCTTTTGCACTGTTGTGGAACAAGACATGAGTTTGATTGATGTGTGTTATTGTGACGCCGTGTCCAGAATATAATCCTGGCCTGCCCATCACTGTGTTGTAATCTATAATCATCAGGATTACGTTTCCTCTGCTAAATGCATTTTCAACTGCCTGCCACTCTAGTTTTAGTTTTTGGTACCGCCTGCTTGTTTTCAGGAAATCAACAGACTGCATTAGCAATGGCCAGTCTGTGACTTCATTTATCAATCGTCCGTCCTCTGGTCCGTAGTATTCCAGCACAAATTCTGGTGTCAGTTGATAATATGGTGTTGTTGAGAAATAATATGCATCAAGCCCTTCATTTAACAGCACAGGCATTGCCTGGGAAAACCAGGTCCACTTTTCTCCTGTCCTTCCTATCATGTTGTCGATTTGTTCTAGTGTGTATTTTCTTTCTGCAAAATAATAGTTAAGTGCCATTGTCACCTGGCTCGGAACGCAGGAGGGGCCTTTTTGGCGGGTATAAGGAATATCTAGCGGCTGCCTGGTTATGGTTGCGCAAGAAGTGATAAGCAATAAAACTAGGAGTATCACCAGTTCTTTTTTCATATTTGGTTTTTATATACTGTAGTATAAATATTTTGCCCCTCTTCAACCGCAATATTTATAAACAACTGCCAAATCTAATATTCCATGGTCGGTTTCAAAGTTGTTATAGGAACTAAGGATGGCAAATGCCACCAGAAAGAGATTCCTGAAGAGGATTCCAAGAACCTGGTTGGCAAGAAGATAGGGGATACTATCAAGGGAGAGTTGATAGGTCTTACTGGATATGAGTTTACTATAACAGGCGGTACTGATTATGCGGGCTTTCCTATGAGAAAGGATATTGTCGGCACAGGAAGAAAGCGTATTCTTGCTGTTGCAGGTATTGGGCTTAAGAAAAAGGCAAAGGGCATAAGAAAGAGAAAGACCGTCTGCGGCAACACGATTCATGCAAAGATTTCTCAGATCAACTTAAAGGTCTTGAAAGAGGGCAAGGAAAAGCTTGGTGCAGCTCCTGAAGCAAAAGAAGGAGAGGCTCCTGCAGAAGAGCAGAAAGAGGCCCCAAAAGAAGCTCCTAAAGAGGAGAAAAAGGAATAATTCTAATAAAAATAGTAAAGTTTATAAATAAGTCTTTCTAAGATTATTAAAAAGGGTGGTAAAAATCGATAAAGTAGATTTGATTCACAAGTTTGTTCAAACGTATAATTCTGCTCAAGACAGCATAGATGATAACAGGATGGACGAAGCTAAGCAAAAATATAAGGAGCTCATGTCTGTCTACAAGCAGATATCTGATTCTGACATGGAGTCTGTCCATAAAGAGCTTGCCTATGACCAGGTCATGAAAGTCTTTAATGGCGTCAAGGGCATGAAGCCAAAATCCAGTATTCATGTGAAGTCTATTGCTGCTGCAGTTGTTATCATAATCATCAGTTTGGTTATTTTCATAAAGCCAGAGATAATCGGCATGGTCACTTTTGATGTCAACCAAGCGCCAGTCTGGACAGGTGACGGCAACCTGTTTGTCATAACAGGAGTTCCTAAGGAGTCTATGTTCATTGGAAACTCTGACAGGACAGTGAACCTTGCTGCTTTTTTCAGTGATCCTAATGGTGATGAATTGACTTATTTAGCTACATCCACAGATGGCTTGGATGTGAAAGTTAGTGGAAGCTACATTTCATTCATTCCTCAGCCAGGTGTTTTTGGTGAGCGAGTCATAACTGTTGTTGCTTCTGATGGCACAGAGGTTGTCCAGCAGGATCTTCTTGTAAGGATTGTTAAAAGGTAGATTGCTAATGCTGCCTGCATAGTTCTCTATTCTTATGCACAAAGTTTATAAATAAAACCTCTATTCAAATTCTTATTTGTGTAAAAAGGGGGATTTGCTTGAAAGTACTTAGATTTGCAGCCATTTTTATGTTGTTTCTTGTAATTACTCTGCCATTCTGTGCTGCGCAATCCCTTGAGATAAAGAGTTTGTCTGGAAAAGATACTGTTCAGGATTATGCACGGCCAGATGATTCTGTCACAATGAATATTGAGGCAATGATTCCAAGGGATTTGGTTATCAGCGAGTCTCAGGTTCAGGTTTGCAGGGAAAACCTTTGCTCTTACCCAGATTCCTGCACCCCTGGAGAGACTTTTGGTGCAGATATCTATAATACCTGCATCTATAAAGAATCTTTCACAGATGAAACAGGCATTTTTCCCTATGCTGTCAAGCTCTCTAATGATGATGGAAAGCCTGTCAAGGCAGTCTCAACTGATTTAGGTATTGACAAGCTTCCTCCAAGCATCTTGAAGTTCAGCATTACTCCTCCTGCAACAAAAGATGTTGCAACTATTGAGATTGCTGCGCAGGATTATGGCTCTACTTCTGGTGATGCAAGTTATTGCACTGGCATAAAGCAGATTGATTTTTATGATGAAGATACTGGTGCTGTTTTGTTATCAAAGAAGTTTGGTTATGAAGAGTGTGATGTGCTTGATTCTTTTGAATACACGCACAAGACTGGCAAGAAGTCAGAGAAAATTAGCATGTGCGCAAAAGCAATTGATTTGTTTGGCCAGGAAAGTGATCCTGTTTGCACTGACTTTGCTTTTGATACAGAAGGTCCTAAGTTTGTCAGCTTGGGCATGGCTGATGAAGACGGGAATCCTATAAGCCACATAACTAGTTCTGGCCAGACAGTTGAGATGGTTATTGAAATTGATGATGTCTCCAATCTTCAGAGCGTGACTGCAGACCTGTCTAAGATTTCTGGCAAGTCTTCTGATAAAAACAGGAAGTTCAGCTACAAAAGAGATAATAAGTTTTACTGGTCTGACTTCAAGGTTAATCCAGACACTGTTTGCTCTGCCAGTATTACTGCAGTTGATGCAATGAATAACGCAGGTAATGCTTCTCTTACGTGCAGTATCCTTGTTGATGATGAAGGTCCTGAAGTACAGGCAATCACTTCAAGCTATGAAGATTTTGTGGGTTCTCCTGTTATTGCTCCTGGTGCTCAGATAAAAGCAAAGATTCTTGAAGACGGCGTAGGTCTCTACAAGAAAGAAATTTATCTTGACCTGAAAGAGATGGGTCTTGGAACTTTACAAGCAGACTCTTGCGAAAAAACAGCAAGCAATACCTGGACTTGTTACTGGGATGACATCACCCCAAAAGTTCGTGATGGTGATTATCAGATAAGGATTACAGAAGATTCTAAAGATGATTTAGGCAATATGATTTTAAAGAAGGCAAGCCTGGATGTTGTTGTTTACACAAAGGCTGCAAGAATAACTGCAATAAGCCAGTATCCTGTCGGCCCCACTTATGATGAGATTCTTGAGTTTACCTTGCGTGTTGAGAACTCAAAGACAGAGCCAAATGTTTTTGTTGATGCCTCTGCAATAAGCACAGACGCGTATCCAAAAGAAGCTTCCTGCACTAGTGCCGGCATTGAGGAGTGGGAGTGTTATGTTGATGTTGACATGCTTAATCAGATGTACATGAAAGAGATGATTACTTTTTCCACTAAATCCGGGGAATCTCAGCAAGAGGTTCCTTTTGAAATTACGATTTATGAGCCAGAGCCTGCTGGCGGTGCTGATTTTTATACATTAACAGCCACGAGCGTGATGCCTAAGAAAGGTTTTGATAAAAGATTGGTCTACAATATTCCTGCCCCTGTCTATCTTCAGCCAAAACTCACTAAAAAATCAGGAGATCCAGATATCTCTATAATTGAAACAAGTGCAGAGTGTACTGCAGATGGAGTTTCTGAGATTTATTTGGTTCCTGG
>JAHWHC010000029.1 GCA_019323555.1 Candidatus Woesearchaeota archaeon | reverse complement strand
TGCTTTCATATTATCTCTGACGACTCTTGCACAGGAATATGTTGTTAATATCGCGCCAGGCTTCATTACATTCTTTACATCCCTGAAGAATTCTGCAGTCCAGAGTTCTGGGCAGACTTTTGGACTGAATGGGTCAAAGAAGACTGCATCAACTTTTTCTTGGACTTGCTTTATTGTCTCTCTTGCATCTCCTAATAGGATCTTTATTTTAATTCTGTCATCTGTTTTTTCTTCCTTTATTATATCATAATACTTGAAAGCAGGATTAAGGTTTTTTCTTTCATCAAGAATCTTTTGGTCGTTTTCCAGACCGATTATTTCAATTTTACAATCAGGATTTGATTCTAGCGCAACGTCAATAGCTGCAGCAGAATTATAGCCAACGCCAAAACAGACATCAAGAAGCACTATTTTTCCTTTTTTTGCCAGCTCAGCAATCTTGCAGGGCTTTACAAACTTCTCAAAACTCTCTTCAACAGCGCCTTTTGTAGAGTGATAGTGCTCTTGATACTTCTCACTGAACAAAGTTATTGAGTTGTCCTCTGTCATCTTTTGCTTCAATCTTTTCACCAACCTGCTCTTTAATGTCATGCGCAATCTTCTTTCCAAGCAAACCTTCTAATACATCTACTTTTGCTCTTCTGACTGCACCTAAATCCTTTATTCCATTCTTGAACATTTTCCTTGCCCTCATACGGCCAACATTTTTCAATCTCAACAATGGAATCAATTCTTCTTTAGCACCATGCTTTAACCTGAATCTTAATTTAGTAATATCTTTCAGCAAGAACTGCTGCTGATCAATCCTTGCAATCTCGTACAAGGCGTATAATAACCAATTTGCTCTCTCTAATTTCGCCCTTGTCTCTCCAGGCCGAACATCATAATGCTCCAGCAAATAAACATCATCTTTTTCCTCAATCCAGTCATCAAGCATCAAAGCAGTCTTAAAAGCATTAAGATAAGTGTCATATTCTGGCTCAAACATGTTTGGTTCTTTGTCAATCATATGTGCCTCTTGTTTAGCAATAGCCTCTTGAATCAAATCATATTCCTTGACCTTGACCCTTAACAAAGGCCACATCTCTAAAGTGTTGCAGACAAGCAATAACAGAGACAATGGCTTTAGTTTTGTCTCTTTAGCCCTCTGCAGGCAGGTCAAGAAGTGATGCGCTGTCAAAGGATCAATATATAATTCTGCAATCCTTTTTCCTAGCAAAGTTGATCTATACTTATTATCCAAAAACTGGATAAAAGTCCATGTTTCTAATAATTTTAACATCTTGTTTATATTTTTCTTTAATTTATCCATGTCCTTGAACTGATACGCCCAGAAAGTCTGGCCAAAAAAATCATAAATCTGCTCTTTAGACTGAATAACTTTTGTTGAGATCAAAGACAATAAATACGTTCTTAGGACAGGCTCGACAGCAAGCTTTGAAAAAATATCTTCTGGCTCTCCTAAAATAAACTTTTCATAGACAGAATCTTTCTCAGCATCAGAGCTTGTTGTCACAATCGCCTCTCCATGAGCATCAAAAGAGGGCCTGCCTGCCCTGCCAGCCATCTGCAGATACTCTAAAACAGGAATAGGCTGCATGCCCCTGCTAGTAAATCTTGTTACATCACGAATAATTGCCCTGAATGCCGGAAGATCAACACCAGCTGCTAAAGTCGGCGTGCAGCAAATAATTTTTATATTGCCTTCCCTGAAATTATTCTCAATCAACTCTTTTTGTTTAGCATGCAAACCAGCATGATGAAAAGCAATGCCTGCTTTCAAGCACTTTGCCAGTCTCTCGCACTGCTTTGTGGGCCTGCTAAGGGCCTTCAGCGCCTTGCTAGAAAGATCGTCTAAACAGATGTTCTTTATTTTCTTGCTGATCTCCTCTGCACACTTCTCTGCAGAACGCTTTGTGTTGACAAAAACCAGGGCCTGCTTATTCTTATTAATAGTGTCCAGAGCCAGGTCTATCACAGGAGCCCCTGATTTTTCCTCTACTTTTAAGTTCATCAGACGAGAATAAGCTTTAAAGCCTTTAAATAGGTTGTGGGTGTTTGGCCAGTGAATAAAGATTATATGGAAAAGCATAACTTTTATAAAACAAACCAGGTTCTTACACGATACATTGGGCCTGTAGCTTAGCCTGGTGGAGCGCACGACTGATAAATTCGAGTTCGCGAATCTTCTTCGGGAGATTCACCATTGAAGACTCTGTCTCCAGTGACTGGACGAGAATTCACAAATCGTGAGGTCCCGTGTTCGAATCACGGCAGGCCCATCAGTATTTTTGTCACAAACTTTAAAAAGTGAGCAGATTCAGAGTGATAGTATAATGCATAAAATACTACTTGATTTAGAAGGGGGGGACGAAGTCAAGGGAGTTCCAATGCTTGAAAGAGCAGTACTTGGTGCTGTAGCTGCTATAAAAAACACCGGCGGAACATTCATCTGTCTTGGAAACCAAAAAAAAGCACAAAGAATTCTTGAAGAAAAAGTTACTGAAGATTTTGATTGTGATAAACTTATTTTTATGGACGTTACTGTCGGTTCAGAACCTGACGAGAACTATAGAGCGCAATTAGTAAGTACTATTGCAGCAAAGGCAAGCGAACTGCTAAAAACAGGAGACGCAGAAGGTTTTTACACCTGCGGAAACACACAGCATGTTCTTCCTGCACTTATCCTTAACAGAGTCCCAAAATTCAAAGGCATAAGGAAACCATACCTGCTTGCACAGATGCCTGCAAGAATGGGCACAAGAAGGAAATATCTTCTCTGTGATGTTGGAGCTACACAAAAGCACGACTTAAGAACATACGAGCATATTGCGAGGATTACAGAGGTTTATGCAAGACTTTTATTTAATGAAGAATCTCCCAGAATAGGGATACTCTCCAATGGTGTTGAAGATACAAAAGGAGACGATGTTATGCGCGAAGCGCGGGAAAAATTGGGAATAGAATTTGTTGAGCCACAACACCTTTATGCAGGACAAGTCCACGGATCAATAGTATCTGGAGTAATAGGAAACCTTGTGTTAAAAGCTTCAGAAACAACATTTAAATCTGCTATCCATGATCTTTGTGAGTTATACCTGCCAAAATGCACTTCTGAGGAAAAAGCAAAGTTTATGCAAACCTTAGAAGTTTTGAATAAATGGTGGAACCCTGATGAGCAAGGAGTTGCTTTTTTTGGGGGATTTGTGCCTGTAATCGGAAAAGGCCACGGCACATCTAACAGTGATAAATATGCAAATGGCGCAGCAAATGTTTACCACTTAGTTGAAGCTGGCGCTTCTGAAGAAATCAGTAAACTTCTAGAAGAATAAACGAATAAGAATATACGCCCCCGAGCCAATCAAACTTTTAAAAAAAGTTTGATCAAAACAGCGCGACACAAGGTCGCGAGTGCGAAGTTTCTTTCTATAACCGAATTCGCAATATTAGAATATACGCCCCCGACCCGATTTGAACGGGTGACCTTGCGGTTTCTAAACTTTTAATATTGTAGTTTAACAGCCGCACGCTCTACCGCTAAGCTACGGGGGCAATGGTGCTTGAGAGGTAGGGATGCTGGTTGCTTTAAATAGTTTTCTGATACTAACAATAGTTTTTTAAATACTTTCAATATAGCCTGAATTATGGAATATGACCTGGAATTAGAGAAGGCTGCAGAAGAGATAAAGAAGCAGAAAGCCAAAAGAGTCTGCGTTCAGCTTCCTGATGGATTAAAGCCAGAGGCAGGCAAGATTGCAAAAGAACTGAAAGAGAAAACAGGGGCAGAGATAATTATCTGGCTGGGCTCTTGTTATGGCGCATGCGATATTCCAAAACAAGTTGAAGACTTGAAAGTTGATTTATTGATTCAGTGGGGTCATTCTGAATGGAAATCCTGAACTATGCAGTAATTGCGCTAGTCGCATCACTTGGTCTATTGTCAGGAAGGATTCTTGCCCGGATTGCAAAAGAAGAAATAAAGCCAGGAAAAAAATATTTCTTGATATTGCAAAAAGTTTTATTTTGCTTAGCAGTTGTTTTATTGATGTATTCTAATAAAACAAATGTTCATTATACCTGGATTGGAGCATTAGTTTTATTTATTTACTTAAGCTGGTTCAAGAAACTGCCATCTTATATTATGTCTGCAGTCCTTGGAGCAGGCGTGTACTTAGCTGCATTAACTGATAATTTCTTATTGATAAGCGGAGTTATTTTTCTTTACGGACTTCCAACAGGCTCATTGATAAAAAACAAGAAAGAAATAGCACTAAATATAATGATATTTTTAGTGCTTGCTGCCGGCTTATTCTTCCTGCTTAAATAGCAAAAGATTTATATACACAAACTAATATTATTCTCTTACTAGCTAAAAAACTGAGGTGAATATAATGGATCTAGAGAAAAGTTTTCCTATGACACTTCTAGCAGTCGTGGCTGTTCTAGCAGTTGTTGGAATGGTTATGCTGTATAATACCGGAACAACAGGATTAGTTGTGAGAAAATCCACTATGTACGGCAGAGCAATAGCAACGCCAGAAACAGTAGAGCAAGCAAAAAAAGAGAAAGGAGTATTTACTGCTTGGGGCTCTGCAATAGCAGGAGTGAAACCAAGACAGTCCTGTTTTGTGTTGACAGTTCAAGGACAGCAATATGACTTGACAGATGTTCCTGCATACATAAGCATGGATGATATCAATAACTTACAAAAGTGTTATCCCTATTTCAGCGTAGAAGACTTATACACAGACAAATATTGCTGTGTAGGTATATGAGGTGAAAAAAGATGAGTGAAAAAACACCATTCATTGTCTTAACAGTTGTATTTGTTGTAGGACTTGTAGGATTTGTCATGATGATGACAGATGCAAATACCGGCGCAGTTTCAATCTATGAACAAACAAGAGCTGCAGCAGAAACATCTGGCGGCGATCCATCAACATATTGGAAAATTGCTTCTGGCGGAAGAGCATATTACGGCGGAATAGTCCAGCAGGGTGAGACACAAGCAAAGATACTTGAAGAGACAGGAGCAACAATTGAAGGAGGCCAAGCATATACACAAGAAGGCCAAGCAACTGGAAACTTAGGAATTGCAGGGACAGTACAGCAAGACACTAGCAAAAGAATACCTTATCGCCAGATTAATACCAATGAGAGAGGATGTAAAGTATTTGGAGTTAGTAGAAGAATGAATCAACAAGGATTCCAATATGCTGCAGGAACAGAGACACTAAGAGAAAGCATTAGAATGCTAGAATGCTATAAATCAGGAGAACAAACTGCCGCAGGGGAGATTCCAATGGTAAGATCATCAATTGCTAACAGGCCATTGATCTGGGGAGCAGATGCTACTTACTGTTGTTTTTCAACAGGTCTAAAG
>JAHWHC010000028.1 GCA_019323555.1 Candidatus Woesearchaeota archaeon | reverse complement strand
CTTTTTCCATTGAAATAAGGAAGTTCTGTATGCATGTCTGGAATTTTTCTTAGAGACCGCACTAATTTTGTGATGGATCCTCTTTTAAACGTCCTGCCTGCTATTTCAATAGACGCTCTTGTTTTTACTGCATCTTTTCTTTCAATGACGTTCTTTATAGAATATGTGTCTGTGCGAGCATCACCTGTCAAAGAATCCTGCGGCTCTGCACGCTCGTATGCCTTATGTCTTCCGCTCACCATATGTCTTACCCCCTGATTTTAAGAAAAAATAAATAAGTATATAAAATTTTTTAAAATAAGTAAACAGAATTGTCTGTTGTTCCAGAATAATCCTCTTCGTTGGCTCTTGCAGATTGACGCGTCCAAAAATCGTAAAGCTTCTTTAGTTCTGGATTTCTTTTTGCAAATGCAATAACTTCATCAGGAGTCATGCCCTGCATAAAACAAGATTCACGAATAGCATGCAGGGTTGCAGCTTTTGCATCTGCCTCTGTTTCTTTGCAATCTGCAACTAAAGTGCCAACATTGTCTGATTCCTCAGTCATTTTTGTCTTCCTCCACGAATGTAATAATCAAGAGAAAAGAGCCGGCATTTATAAAAGTTGTGACCAAAAAGATTATAAATGAAGTGTGCTCTCCAGGAAGCATGATAATAACAATATCAGGAGATCTGGGAAGCGGGAAATCTGTGGTTGCAGATGCAGCTGCCAAGAAATACAATCTTAAGAGGTATTCTGCAGGAGATTTCATGCGCGAGATGGCAAAAGAGAGGGGAATGAGTCTTCTGGAATTAAGCAAAATAGCAGAAAAAGACAGATCCATAGACAAGGAAATAGACGAGAGAACAAAGAAACTGGCTGAAAAAGAAGACAATTTCGTGATCGACGCCAGGCTAGGATTTCACTTCATCCCAAAAGCAATCAAGATATACATGAAAGTAGACCCAGGAGAGGCAGCAAAAAGAATAGTCAAGAGAAAGCAAGCAGGGGAAGAAGGAGAGACAGAGGTAGAGGAGACAAAACAGCACATACTCAGAAGGAAAAGAAGTGAAAAAGAAAGGTACATGGAGTACTATGATGTTGACATTGATGACGAATCACAGTATGATATTGTATTTGACACAACACACACAAAATGCCAAGAAGGAATAGACGCAATCCTTGATTTGGTGGATAACTTTATTAAAGAACACGATATTCAGTGAAAAAATGGCAGTAAAAAAAGACGAGTTCATAGAAATTGATTACACAGGCAGATTAAAAGAAGACAATTCAGTATTTGACACCACAATTGAACAGGTTGCAAAAGACAATGGTGTCCACAACCCAAATGCAGAGTACGGGCCTGTGATAATCTGCTTAGGAGAGAGACAGATAGTTCCTGGACTGGACGAAGCACTCCAGGGAAAAGAGCCAGGAAAACACAAAGTAGAGCTGCCACCTGAAAAAGCATTCGGCAAAAAAGATGCAAAACTGATCCAGATGGTCCCATTGATGAAATTCACACAGCACGAGATAAAACCATTCCCAGGACTGCAAATCAACATCGACAATGCAGTAGGAACTGTGAAGACAGTATCCAGCGGAAGGGTCCTTGTGGACTTTAACCACCCATTATCTGGAAAAGAACTGGTCTATGAAATAGAGATAAAACGGGTTGTGACAGACAAAAAAGAACAGATAGACTCCTTATTGAAATTACTATTAGGAATAAAAGAAGCAAAAATAGATATCAAGGACAATAAAGCAAAAGTAGAGCTAAAGGTGCAGCTGCCCCCTCCAATTGCAGAGGAGCTGAAAAAGAAAATAAAAGCATTAGTTAAAATTGATGACATAGAATTTGCAAAAGAGGGCGACAAGAAAGAAACTAAAGAGGAGAAGAAAGCTGAAACAGCGCCAAAAGCAGCGCCAAAAGAAGATTCTTCTCCATCACAATAAAGTATATATACTAGTTCATTCTATTTCTGGAAAAAGGGTTTGGGAGAAAAAATGGATTTCATAAAACCAGTAAATTCTGATGAAGGTGCACACATCGCACCGCCGCAGCCACAGCAGACAATACAGCCTTCTATGCAAAAAACATCGCAAGATGCAGAACTAGAAGAGCTTCTTGCACAGCAGAGAGCAAGCATAAAGGTATTTGGGGCAGGCGGAGGAGGAAACAACACAATCAACAGGATCACAGAGGTAGGAATACACGGCGCTGCAACAATCGCAATAAACACAGATGCGCAGGATTTGCTTTATACAACCGCTGACAAGAAAATCCTGATAGGAAGAGAGGTAACAAAAGGACTTGGAGCAGGATCAGACCCAAAAATAGGGGAGGAAGCTGCACGAGAGAGCGAGCATGAGATAAAAAAAGCACTAGAGCATGCAGACATGGTTTTTGTGACCTGCGGATTAGGCGGGGGAACAGGAACTGGCAGCGCTCCAATAATAGCAGAAATAGCCAAAAAAAGCGGCGCATTAACAGTAGGAATTGTAACAATGCCTTTCACAATGGAGGGCAACAGGCGTTATGACAACGCAGTAATCGGCCTAGAGAGATTAGAGCATGTTGTTGACACATTAATAGTCATACCAAATGATAAGCTGCTGGAGCTTGCACCTGATTTACCGCTGCACACTGCATTCAAGGTAGCAGACGAGATCCTAACAAATGCAGTCAAAGGAATCGCAGAGTTAGTTACCCGCGCTGGACTAGTTAACCTAGACTTTGCAGACATAAGAGCAGTCATGTCAAACGGAGGAGTTGCACTAATTGGAGTCGGGGAAAGTGACTCTGAAAACAGAGCTGTTGAAGCTGTTGAGAAAGCAATAAGCAATCCGCTGCTAGACGTTGACATCACAGGAGCAACAGGAGCACTAATAAACGTATGCGGCGGAAAAGACATGAAACTTAATGAAGCAAGAAAAGTGGTAGAGACAATATCACAAAAACTATCTGAAGATGCAAGAATCATCTGGGGAGCACAGATATATGATGATTTAGGCGGGAATTTACGGACTATGCTGATTGTTACAGGCGTAAAATCACCACAAATATTCGGGCCAACAAGAAAGATGTCCACAGAAGCAAAAAGAGAGATAGAGGAAGAACTGGGCATAGAATTCGTAGATTAGTTAACTTTTTATACTATTCCTTATTTTTCTAGATACCATGGAAGAACACGAAGAAGAACAACCAGAGACGCAGGAAGAGATAAAGACAATAGAAGAAGAACCTACAGGCGGCGAGCTTCCAAAGAACCTGGAGAATCAGCCTACACAGATGTTCATAGCAAAGAAGAGAGACGAAGCAAAACATCAAGAAGAGAAAAAAACAGGGTGGAAAGCAAAACTAAAAGACTTCTTGCGCGAATGCAAAAGAGTCCTGAAAATCACAAAAAAACCAAACTCCTTTGAATTCAAGACAATAGTCAAGATATCTGGCTTAGGAATCATAATTATCGGATTAGTAGGATTTGCAATACACTTT
>JAHWHC010000027.1 GCA_019323555.1 Candidatus Woesearchaeota archaeon | reverse complement strand
TAGGGGCCCTGCTTACTTACAAGGCTGAAGGGCTATTGTTTGACTGCGGAGAGGGAATGCAGAGACAGCTAAAGCAGGCAGGGATAAGCTTTTCCAAGATAACAAGAATATTCTTATCACACTGGCATGGCGACCACATGCTCGGACTTCCCGGACTATTGCAGAGCATGGCAATGCACGAATACACCAAAGAGCTCAAGATATACGGGCCTCCTGGATCAAAACAAAAATTCAGCAAATTACTAGATGCATTTGAGAGCACATACCCTATAGAGGCAACAATGCACGAGATAAAAGAGGGCAAGTTTTTAGACACAAAAGATTTCTATGTAGAGGCATATCCCTTGTCTCACAGAACAAAGTGCTATGGCTACAGGTTTGTAGAGAAAGACAAAAGAAAAATCAAGACAAGCGCACTTAAAAAACTAGGGGTGCCAGAAGGGCCGCTAGTAGGAAAGCTCCAGGAAGGCAAGACAATCACAGTCAAGGCAAGAAAAATAAGACCAGAAGAGGTATCAACAATAGTCAAAGGAAGAATATTTGCATTCATATCAGACACAAGACCAAACAAGAACTGCAAAAAAATAGCAAAAGACGCAGACGTCTTACTTTGTGAAGCAACATACAGCTCTGAGCACAAAAACAAGGCAGAGGAGCACTTTCACATGACTGCTGTGGAGGCTGCGCAGATCGCATCACAGAGCAATGCAAAGAAACTGGTATTAACACACTTCAGTGCAAGATATAAAGACGAAAGCGCGCTTGAAGAAGATGCAAGAACTGTTTTTGACAACACACTGGCTGCAAGAGACTTCATGAAAATTACTTTTTAATTGCTAATTTAATATCTCCTGCTTTAATCGTCTTTCTACCAGCATGATTTGCAAAACGAACTGCATCATGAGCTATCTTCTCAACATGCTCCTCAAGAACATCTCTTAAAGCAGCCTTTGCCTTATCACTCACCCTAGGAGCCCCTGCCTGCTTCAGGATCTTCTCCATAGCTGCCAGTGGAATTGAACGCTTTGCCATAAACAAAAATAACAAGGCTGCTCTTTTAAATGTTTCGAATTTAAGAATAAATTTATATACGCAGTATTTGTTAGATGCGTTATGAAACAACGGTTAGAGAGAAACATTTGGCTGCTGTGTCTTATTTCAAGCCTGAACTGGATGAGATTCTTTATTCCTGTACTTGCCTTATTTTATATTGCATCACAAGTGCCCCTAGAACAATTTACAATTATAATGGGTGTGTTCTCCTTGGCAATACTGCTCCTAGAGGTGCCTTCTGGAGTTATTGCAGATTTAGTTGGGCGGAAAACAACAATCGCGCTTTCGTGCCTCTGCTTTACAATAGAGTTAATACTTATCGCTTTCTATAATGGTTTCTGGATATTTCTTGTCGCAAAAATAATCAGCGGAATCGGCGTAAGCCTATATTCTGGAGCAGACCAAGCCTTTCTATATGATTCATTAAAAAAGCTAAAGAGAGAAAAAGATTACAAAAATATCGCAGGAATCTGCCACATGATTGAAAATGTAGTCATGGCAGTTACTTTTATAATTGGAGCATACCTCTTCACAATAAATGCAAAACTTCCTGCGCTTCTGTCAATACCTTTCGCCGCAATTAGTTTTTTACTATGCTTTTTCCTAACAGAACCCTATAAAAGCAGCAAAGGACTGGGATTCAAACAAGCTTATGTACACTTAAAAGAAGGGATGACATACTTCTGGCACCACAGCTATGTAAAGTATTTGGTGCTCTATTCCTGGCCAATAGCAGCTACGATTGCGATGATGAGGTCCCTCTCCTCTGTATATCACGAAGCAATACTTATTCCAATATCCTTAATGGGAATAATAGTATTTGTAGGATCAATGCTTACAGCGTACGCTGCCAAAAAAACACAGGAAATAGAAGAAAAACATGGTGAAAGAAAAATGATGCTGTACATACAGCTTGCAATGATCTTTGCTGTATTCGGCATGTCTTTAATGATAGATTATATCGGCGTGGCATTTTACTGGCTAATCTGCTTTGGGACTGGCTTCTTTAATGTACTAATAAATCACTACACAAACAAGCACATAGAAACATCACACAGGGCAACAATGCTCTCAATCAAGAATTTCTTTGATAACCTGGCGATATTCGTATTCTTTCCAGTACTAGGATATGTAACAAAAGCAAAGTCAATGAGCCTTGCATTTACATTCTGGGGCATACTGCTCGTATTTTTTGTGGTAGGACTTTGGATTTATGCAAGAATATTGCGTATGGATGCGCATAGAAGGAAATGTTCATGAATTTTGGTTGCTGCCTATTTGCTTTAATGCCTCAAGAGCCCATTCCTTAATGTTGGGCAGCAAATCTGCTTTTTCTATCTCTTCTTTAGAAAACCATTTTGAGGGCTGGCCATCATCGCTAGTATCTGAAAACTCTCCCCCTTTTAAAACAGCAAAGTAAATAAGATTAATATGTTTATGATCCTCTTTAACATGATCTAAGTGCACATTTACTGGCTGAGTGAGATTTCCTTTTTTTGATTGATCAAAAGGACAAATAAGCTCAATATCTAAACCAGTCTCTTCTTTTGCCTCACGAATTACAGAATCACAAGGCAGTTCATTTTGCTCAATATGCCCGCCTACAGGAACCCAGATATTACAATTCTTATTAAGATTAAGAAGAACTTTGCCTTTATGAACAATAAAAACAGTTGATACAAATTCCCGAACAGTAGTCATGAACCTTGAAAACAGGCCCTGCTTTATATTTTTTATTGTACTCAACAAAAGAAATATAAAACCCAGAGTAAAACAGATAATCATGAGCAGAAAAAGCAAGGGAATCAATGCTGAGAGAGAAATAATACATTCCTTCTGGAAGATTCCTGGTTGGACTGCATGCAGAGTCGCAGGATCTGGGTCAATGAAATACCCTGCACCAGATGTTATTGCAGGCAATGCAACAAGAAAACTGGCTATAGAGTGCAAGAGCACTAAAAGCAAGTACCAATATTTTGAAAAAGAGGAAATAAAGCAGCTTTTGCAGTATGCTACGATGTTTGGGGCAGAGCCCTGGATTGCGATACGATTCGACAGGAACAAATTTTATTTTTTGCGCCCAAATGACCTTAAAGAGACTGATAAAAGATTTGTGGCTGATTTAAACTTAAGCAAAGACAAAGGTTTCTTATTCGAACACATTATCTAAATTTAAGCATTATTCCGCTTTTTCAGTTAAACTATTTATCAGAAAACTTTAAATACGCGAAAACCCCTTATTTATGTTGTTCTTCAATTTTTTGGAGTACGTGAGCTGAAGATGTCGAGCAAAATCACAGAAGAGGTAGCCAGCAGAGTCGCAGGAGAAGATGTTATATCTTTAGTGAGGGCTCTAAAGAACAGGAGAGATGTTTCTGAATTCACTCTGGCAAATGAGACAAAGACAGAGATAAACCTGGTGAGAAACAGACTTTACCGCCTCTATAACGCAAACCTAGTCACGTCTATAAAAAAGAAAGACAAGAAGAAAGGATGGTACATCTATTACTGGACGCTAAACATACCAAGAGTCCAGTATCTTGCAAAAGATCTCATAAGAAACAGGCTAGCACAATTAAGAGAGCGCCTGGAAAGAGAGAAAAGCTCTAACTTCTTTATGTGCAAGCAAAACTGCATAAGGCTTAATTTTGAGCAGGCAACTGACTTTGAATTCAAGTGCCCTGAATGCGGGGAACTGCTGCACCAGGACGATAACACACGAAAAAAAAGGAAATAGAGCAGGAGATCAAGACGCTTGAAAAAGACCTGAAAAGAAAACTTCCTGAAATAAAAGAACCGAAAGCTGTTGTAAAAAAAGTTAAAGCTGTGAAGAAAAAAGCTAAAAAGAAACCTAAGAAAAAAGCAGTTAAGAAAGCAAAAAAGACAGTTAAAAAACCAGCCAAGAAAAAATCAATTAAAAAGAAATCCACTAAAAAGAAAAAATAATCACTTTTTCTTCTTTTTAACAGCACTTCTCTTTCCAAGCATTTTCTCAATCTTTAGCTCTTCTCTAAAAACCTTGTGAACAACATTATCTATGTGCGCTTCTATACGTGCCATTCTGCGCTCCATCAAGACAAGAACTCTCAGACTGTAGACAATCGCTGCAAGAGTGCCTATAACAACTGCAAGTGTAATTCTTAAAACAGTATCAACCATACAAAACACCTCTTTAAATGCTTATAGCCTTTAAAAAGAGAAAGGTAGTATAAAAATGTTTGCCCTATTTCTTATTCCACAGCATGTTAAAGATATTGTCAAAGGCCTTTGCAAAAAATTCTGTGTTCACCCAGACGCCAAAATCATAGTTCTTGTGTGTCTTGTCATCATCCATGGCCATAATAACAACAGATTTGCCGTCAATAATACAGAATCTTGCCTTGACTGCATCAACTTTTTTAACCTGCCCGAATGCAGAAAGTGCTTTTTGCGCAGCATTATTGCTCTTGGTAAGAGGCGCTGCAATCCTAATCTTAACACCTTTGCTTTTAGCCTTATTCAAAGCATTCTTAAGAACAGAACTTTTCCTGCTCAATCCAGCCTCTGTGGTCAGTATTGAGACAGATGTTTCTGCATTTCTTATAGCAGAACTAAGATGAGAATAAAGATTTGTGCTTCCTTTAACAGCCCCTGTCAAGTCAGCTGGATCAACATGATTTATTCCTTTTTTATGAAGGGATGTCAATTCATTCAATACCTCTGAATTTCTAAGACCCTCTAGCACTTTAGACTGCTTTTCAGCATCTTCTAGGATAGATTTCTTAACTCTCTCTATAACTTCAGATGGAGAAACAGCGATATACTTTATTGGTTTTCCAAGCTTCATCACAACAAAGCCTTTTTTCTCAAGGCTCTCAAGAACATCATAACTCCTGGATCTTGGAACATTAGCAATGTCAGAAAGCTCGCCTGCAGTCGCAACACCTCTAGAGAGCAATGCAGTCCAGAGTTTTGCTTCATAGCTGTTTAAACCAAAGTCTTTTAGTCGATTTAAAAAATCTGTTTGTACAATCATTTGATAACCCCTCCTAATAACACTTAGTTATCCTCGTTATTCCCTCTTAAAATGCAGATGATTTATAAAGCTTTCTGTTATTTGTTATTCAGGAGTAGCAACAAACACGCAAATGGTCTGAGACCATGATTTCGTATGGAACAATTGTTTTGCTTGGGCAGGTGTTTTAGTAGGTTTTTGCAAAATACATATTCATAAATATATATTAAAATTATAATTAATTCTTTTATGTTGTATTATTATTATCTTTTATATAAAAAATAAATAAATAATATAAATAAATAAAAAACAAAAACACAAAAAAACAAATATATTATTTCCATAGGAAATGAAGGGGTGGTGGCTAAAACAAAAGGTATAAATACCCCCTTTTCGTTTGGAACATATCATGAAAGAAAAGGGGTTGGTAGATTACTTTGAGAAGTTTCTTAATAAAAAATCAGTATTTAGAAACAAGACTGCATTACAGGCAAATTACACACCTGATCAAATTCTTCACAGAGATGATCAAATACAACTTCTTGCAAATGTTCTTGCGCCCTGCTTGAAAGGAGACAAACCATCAAACATATTCATATACGGCAAAACAGGAACAGGAAAAACGCTGGTAGCAAAATACGTGTCTAACCAATTACTGAAAATTGCAGAAGAGCGTGATCTGCCATTAAAAATAGTATACCTAAACTGCAAACTCAAAAAAATATCAGATACAGAATACCGCCTGATTGCACAATTAGCACGCGAATTCGGGACAGCAATCCCACCAACAGGCTTGCCAACAGATGAAGTATACAACATATTTTACAGAATACTTGAAAAAGAGAAAAGAAATGTTGTATTGATACTAGATGAAATAGACCAATTAATAGGAAAAGCAGGAAACGACATCCTATACAACCTAACAAGAATCAATGCAGAACTAAAACATTCACAGATAACGCTGGTAGGAATATCAAACGACCTTATGTTCACAGACAATCTTGATCCAAGAGTAAAAAGTTCCTTATCAGAAGAAGAATTGGTATTCCCGCCATACAATGCGCTGCAGATACAGAAAATACTCAAACAAAGATCACAAGAGGCATTCAGAGATGAAATAATAACACAAGGAGTCATAGAAAAATGCGCGGCATTTGCAGCAAGAGAACACGGAGATGCAAGAAGAGCACTGGAATTACTGCGGGTTGCAGGAGAGCTTGCAGAGAGACAAAACGAGGAAACAATACAGCTAAAGCACCTTGATGAAGCAGAAGAGAAAATAGAGAAAGACAGAATCCTGGACATAATAACAACGCAACCAAAACAATATCATGCAACATTATATTCTGTGTTTCACATAGCACAAAACAAAAAAGATCAGATATTCACAGGAGAGGTCTATGAATTATACAAAAAATTGTGCACGAGAACAGACCTAAGACCGCTCACACAAAGAAGGGTGTCAGACATCTTGGCTGAGATGGACATGCTGGGGATAATCAATGCAAAAGTAATATCCAAAGGAAGATACGGGAGAACAAGGGAGATTTCTTTAGGAACAACAGGAGCAATAAATCAAAGAATAAAGAAAATACTGGAAGAGCAGCTCGGCTTTGCATAGGTTCTAATAAAATGTCTATAGAACTAGACCAAAAGAAGAAGGAAATAGTAGGGTTCTTAGTAGGCAGAGGGGTGCTAGTCAATGCAGAATTTCTTGAGAAACTGAAAGATCCAGGAATTGTTGAGGAGATGCATTCCAAGCTAGAGGAAAACCCAGAACCTCAACAAATAATAGAATTCAAAAAAAGCGACAAAACAGAAACAAAAGCATCTGAAGCAAAAGTAAAAGTGCTCTGGGAATATGAAACAGAGTACAACAAAAGAAAAATACAGGATTTTGTGAATTACTTTAATGCAAGATATAAACTGCTTGAAAAAATGCTGATACAGCGGCCAGAGATGCAGAACATAACATCAATCGCACGACTGCTAAACAAACAAGACAAAGAAACAGTGTCAGTCATAGGAATGATTACAGAAAAAAGAATAACAAAAAATGAAAATTTGATAGTAACAATTGAAGACAACACAGGACAGATAAACGTTGTTTTCAGCAAAAACAAACAAGACCTTTTTACACTTGCAAAAGACATGGTTCTTGATGAGGTTGTGGGAATAGTTTGCTCAACAGGAGAAAACATACTTTTTGCAAACAACCTGCTCTTTCCAGACATACCTCTGCAGACAGAACTGAAAAAAGCAAATGATGAAGCCTATGTGCTTGTATTATCAGATCTTCATGTAGGATCAATCTGGTTTGAGCGCGAAAGATTTGAGAGATTCCTTAAATGGATAAGGGGAGAGGCAGGAAATGACGAACAAAAAGAGGTAGCAAGCAAAGTAAAATACATATTCATACCAGGAGACATTGTAGACGGCATAGGAATCTACCAAGGAATGGAGGAACACCTAAACATACCAGACATATACAAGCAATACCAAGAGGCAGTAAAACTCATAAAACAAATACCGCAGCACATCTGGCTGATAATATCCCCTGGAAATCACGACGTAGGAAGAATGGCAGAACCACAACCAGCACTATCACAAGACTACACAAAAGAACTATGGGAAATGCCCAATGTAATAATGACCTGCAACCCATCTTTTGTGAACATACACTCATCAGAGGATTTTCCAGGATTTAATTTCTTGGTGTATCATGGATACAGCTATGATCATTATGCAGAAGCAGTGGAATCAATAAAGACAAGCGGAAGACACTTATCAGATAGGGTTGACCTGGTGATGAAATTCATGCTTCAAAGAAGACATCTGGCGCCATCACACGCAACGACGCTCTATATCCCAGATGCAAAAACAGATCCTTTAGTCATAGAGACTGTCCCTGACTTTTTCATATCAGGGCATGTACACAAAGCAGCAGTATCAAGCTATAGAGGAGTATCAATAGTCTGCGGAAGCTGCTGGCAAGGCCAGACAGCATTCCAAGAGAAAGTAGGACACATAGCAGACCCAGGAAAAGTTCCTGTCATAAACTTAAAAACAAGACAAATCAAGCTCATGAGGTTCTGAAATGGATGCAAGCCCAGAAATGCAAAAATATTTTGATCACATACAGGCGAATGTAACAGCCCTGCATGGACTTGCCACAAAAGCAAGAAAAAAAGGCTTTGACCCGGCAGATCAGGTAGAGGTCCAGCTAGCAAAAAACATGGCAGAGAGAGTAGTAGGCCTCATATCAGTCATAGCACCACAGATAGTTGACAGCGGAGTAGTAGAAAGAATAATAGAACTAGAGAAAGAGTACGGCGCACTAGACTGGAGAGTGGCATTAAAAATAGCAGAAGAGATTGCACAGGAAAAATTCTGCAAGTTCAAGAACCAGGAAGAAGCAATGAGCGTAGGCATAAGAGCAGGATTTGCATATGTGACAGTAGGAGTTGTATCAGCACCACTAGAGGGAATAGCAACAATAGACCTCAAGGACAGGATGGACAAACGCGGAAAATACATGAGCCTGAGCTTTGCAGGACCAATCAGAAATGCAGGAGGAACAG
>JAHWHC010000026.1 GCA_019323555.1 Candidatus Woesearchaeota archaeon | reverse complement strand
GTGGTTAAATAATCAAGAACTGTGCCGCAAAGAAAACAGCGTATATTGCCACTAAAAAAATGCCGTGTTTCCATGTGATTGTCTTTTTTGTCATGAAATACAGGCTTAGAAAGACTGCCCCCATCATGAATGCTGCTGCCGGTGCTATTGACCAGGGGTTTATTTCTATTGGCCTGATGATTGCAACGATTCCTAAAACCAGCGTTGAGTTTGCCACTATCGAGCCGATCAGATTTCCAAATGCCAGTGAGCTTATTCCTTTAAGCACTGATTTTACCTGCACTGTCACTTCTGGCAGTGTGGCGCCTAGTGCGATAAGTGTAAGGCCTATCACATATGGCGATATTCCTACTAGCGTCGCTATCTGTGATGCAGAATATATCAGCCATCTGGCCCCCAATAATAATGCCACCACGCATCCTGCGAAAATGAGTCCGTCTTTCCATAAAGTCTTGAGCTTTACGTCTTTCTTCATCTTTCCGAGCTTGCCTTCTTGCAGCCATAAGCTTGCTATGTATGCAATAAATCCTCCTGTCAGGATGATTCCATCTGGTCTTGTAAGTGCTCCGTCTGAGACCAGTATTAAGGGCAGTGAAACTAGCATCAGTGTCCTGAAAAATGTCTTTCCTACAATAGGGTGTTCTACATTTATTGTTCTTCCGACTAACAGCATGATTCCTAGGACTAATGTCAGGTCGCTTATGTTTGCTCCGATTATTGTCCCGAGTGCGATTTCTGTCTGTCCTGCGAATGCTCCTGTTATGGATGCAACTAGTTCTGGTAAAGAAGTTCCTATAGCAACCACCAAGAATCCAATAAGATATGGCGAGATTCCTATTTTTTTTGCATAATTAGAGATGCCATACAGGGCCAAGTCCGAACTTTTCAATACTATTATCAAGCTTAGTACGCAGACTATTGAATAGAAGAGTATTGGGTGGTTGTGACCAAATTGTTTCCCAAGTTCCATTATGCTTGTGAATACCATTTTACACTTTTGTGAATAATTTCACTATCTCTCCAAATATCAGTACTGATGAGCTTATTGCGATTGCATAGACCCAGTCAAGTGCAGTTAAGGACACTGTGCTGAATATTGCATTCATGAATGGCAAATGAACCACAGCAACCTGCAGTCCTACAGAGAGTGCTATTGCTCCTAGCAGCCA
Source organism: Candidatus Woesearchaeota archaeon (assembly GCA_019323555.1). Lineage (GTDB taxonomy): Archaea > Nanobdellota > Nanobdellia > Woesearchaeales > ARS49 > WJJT01. Next base: position 12,012 of record JAHWHC010000026.1, on the reverse strand, counting down.
TTTGTTTGAAAATAATCCTAAGCTGAAGACAGAGTAATCCTCTGATCTCATGTTTATTACGTTGAACATCTGGTACATCATTAATGTGGTGAATGCGATTGTCTGTGCATATGCAAGATTTGTCTCTGGATTGTACCACTGGAATATTCCTAGTGTTCCCAGCATCATTATGCTGCCTATCAAGAAGATCATTATTCCTCTTTTTTTATTAACAATTTTTTCCTCCACTTTTCTTGGAGGGCTTCTCATTGTCCTTGGTTCAGGAGGTTCTGAACTAAGCGCAAGTGCAGGCGCTCCGTCTGTGACTAAGTTAATCCATAGTATCTGTATCGCAATTAGTGGCAGAGGCATCTTTAGTATTATTCCTATGAATATTGTCAATACCTCCCCCATATTACTAGAAAGCAGATATTCAACAAATTTCTTGATGTTTGAGAATATTGTTCTTCCTTCCTCTACTGCGCTTACGATTGATGCAAAGTTGTCATCAGCCAGGATCATGTCGCTGGCTTCTTTTGCAACATCTGTTCCTGTTATTCCCATTGCAATTCCTATGTCTGCTTTCTTCAGTGCAGGGGCATCATTCACTCCGTCTCCTGTCATGGCGACTATGTGCCCTTTTTTCTTTAATGCTTCAATGATTTTAAGTTTGTGAGTTGGGTTCACGCGGGCATAGACCACTATGTCTTCTACAATCTCTTCAAAGTGCTCCATGTTATCCAAGTCTATGCCTGTTATTGCTTTTCCTTTCATGCCCAGCTGTTTTGCTATGGCCATTGCAGTTGCCTTGTGGTCCCCGGTTATCATCACGACTTTTATCCCTGCTGTCTCGCATTTCTGTATTGCCTCTTTTGCCTCTGGCCTTGGCGGGTCTATCATGCCCTGAAGGCCAAGGAAGATCATGTTTTCTTCTATGTCTCTTGTTGCTACCTTGCCTTCAACATCTTTATATGCAAAACCAAGAACTCTTAATGCGTTTTTTGCGAACTGCTCATTCACTTCAAGCATTTTTTCTTTCTGCTGCCTTGATATCCTGATTACTTTGCCGTTTATCAGGGCGCGGTTGCATAAGCTTAAGACAACTTCTGGGGCTCCTTTTGTGTATGCCTTGTATTTTGTTCCGACCTTGTTCACTGTTGTCATGCATTTTCTTTCAGATGTGAATTCTATCTCTCCCAGTCTTTTGCACTTTGCCTGAAGATCTTCTGTGTCTAGTTTTGCTTTTTTAGCGCTCACTAACAATGCTGCCTCTGTTGGGTCTCCTATGACTTCCCATGCGGCATTTTCTTTTTTCAGGCTTGCATTGTTGTTCAGTATTCCTGCTAATAATAATTGCTTGAACTGGTCTGGATTCCTGCTGAATCTTCCTTCTGGGTTATATCCAGAGCCGCTTACCTCTATGATTTCGTCATTTGCATATATTTTCTTTACAGTCATCTCATTATGCGTGAGTGTTCCTGTCTTGTCAGAGCAGATGACAGAGCATGCTCCAAGGGTTTCCACACTCGGGAGTTTTCTCACTAAGGCATTTCTTTTTGCCATCTTCTTCACTCCCATTGCTAGAGACACAGTCACTACTGCAGGCAGTCCTTCTGGTATTGCTGCTACTGCGAGTGCTACTGCTGCTAAGAACATGCTGAACAGGGGGTTTCCGTATAATACTCCTACACCAAACACTATCAGTGCAATAGCTATCACTGCTATTCCCAGGAATCCTGATAAGTGTGCTAGTTTTTTCTGTAAAGGTGTTGGTTCTGGCTCTGCTTCCTTGATTAGTTTTGCTATTTTTCCTATCTCTGTGTGCATTCCTGTTGCTGTGACAATTGCTCTCCCCCTTCCTTTTGTTATTATTGTGCTGCTGAAGATCATGTTTATTCTGTCTGCTACTGCGAGTGTCTTGTGGAGTGTTGTTGCTGCTTTTTTTACTGGCACAGATTCTCCTGTCAAGGATGCTTCCTGTGTCTGCAGGTTTATTGAATCTATGATTCTTGCATCTGCAGGGATTTTTTCTCCTGTCTCAAGAATCAATAGGTCTCCTGGCACTAATTCAGATGCGTCGATCTCCTTCTGCATCCCAGATCGCATCACTATTGCTTTTAGTGATATCAATTTTTGCAGGGCTGCTATTGCTTCCTCTGCTTTATATTCCTGTATGAATCCAAGGATGGCATTCAGTATTACGATTGCGCCTATTACATATACGTCTGTGTATTCTTCTACAAAGACAGAGACGAGCATTGCTATTATTAGTATCCACACCAGCGGGCTCTTGAACTGTCTTGCAAGAATTTGCAGAGGATGTATCTTTGCAGCAGCCTCTATTGTGTTTGGCCCGTATTTCTTGAGTCTTTCCTCTGCCTCAGATTGCGAAAGCCCTTTATCAGAAGTCTGCAGTTCTTGAAATACCTCTTTTTCAGATTTTTGATAATATGAGTCCATGTATTTTGCGTAAATTAACAAATATATAAATGTATTGTCTATTGTTTGACAACCTTTAGCTCAAAATAAAGTTCTGCAATTGGTATGAATTTGCTGAGGTATTTTTCATGGATTCTTGTCCCGAAAATTTTAGAAGGAATGCTTCTTATGAATCCTGAAATGTTGTTTCTGAAGCGGGTTTGAACTCTTTGTATCCTGAAGTCAACATTTGTGTATCCGCATTCGTATAAGCCTTTTGTAGAATCAAAATATTCCATGCATCTTGAGGCAAGATGTCTTTTGTGAGTTGGGTCTTGGTATGAGGATGGTGCAGAAAAGTGCGGAACAACTATTTTTACTTCTGCATCTGGTCTTCCTGCTCTGTGGACTTGCTCCATGAACCAAGGCACGTCATCCACGTGTTCTAGGAAGTGGCTTGCAACAATTAAGTCAAAAGAATTTTCTTCTATTGGAAATTTTTCCCCTTTTCTTATCTCAAATACGTGTGTTGGATTGCAGCGCGGATTCTGGTCTATTGTTACTACCTTGTCTATTCCCTGTCTTCCTTCATACGGGCGGAATCCGCATCCAATATCTAATATGTCCATACACCCACCAACAGAATAAAGGATAAGGAGTGCATATAAAAAGCTTCTTGTCAACCACAAAGTTTAAATGATAGTTCTGTTATATTCTCTATTAATAATAAAAAAGGTGATTATTTATGGTTGCTGCCAAGGATATTATGAAAACTGATTATGTCAAGGTTGATATCAAGGATACTGTTTCTGATTTGCAGGGCAAATTAAAGCTAAAGAAGCAGACTTTTGCTGTTGTTTTTGATGGGAAGAATTACAAGGGCCTTGCTGACAGGAAACTGCTCCTGACTTCAAGAGTGAATACCGCAAAGACACGGCTGAATAATATTACAAAAAAGGCTTCAAAGAGAGGCACTCCTTTTTTTGTCCCTAAATTAAAGGCAAGCACAGATATTGCAGAGATCTGCAGGCTTTTTGCAAGTTCGGATACCCGTGCTCTTCCTGTTTTTGAGAAAGACAAGTTCCTGGGTGTCGTGACTGCAAGAAGTGTCATGCGAAAGATCAAGTCAGAGTACAAGGGCATACCTGTCACAGAGCTTGCCAAGAAGAAAGTGGTCATGCTAAAGCTTGGTGACACCACTGCTGATGCTATAAAGACCATGAACAGGTCTGATGTTGACAGGCTACCTGTTGTTGATAAGTTCGGGAGGATTGCGGGCATTGTCACTGAGTTTGATATCTTGAGAAGGTTTCATAGGTTTCCTGCATCAAGCAGGAGGATTAGTTCTGCAATGAGCCATGGCAGGTGGTCAGTCTCCCCAGGCTCTGCTGATGAGAAGCAGAACATGCTTGGCCTTCCTGTTGAGAACATCATGACTCCTGATCCAATGGTGTGCTGTGCAGATGTCAAGTCAACTATTGCAGAGGTTATTGATTTCTTGATCAAGGATAATGTTAACAGTGTTATTTTGGTTGACGCCAGAAAGCCTGTGGGCATTCTTACTGTAAAGGATGTCTTGGATGATTATTCAAGAGGTAAATGATGTTTGACGTAATCACTGTTGGAAGCGCCACTGTTGATGTTTTTATCTCTTCTAAGTCCAAGACCATTGAATTTATGCATCTTAAAAATAAGGAGGAGGTTTGCTTTCCGATTGGCGCCAAGATACTGCTTGACTACATGCACCAGGATACTGGCGGAGGAGGTACTAATTGTGCTGTTGCTTTCTCCAGATTAGGATTAAAGACAGGCTGGGTTGGCAAGATCGGCACTGATATTAATTCTCATCATGTTCTTGAGCAGATGAAGAAAGAGAAGGTGGCTTTTCTTGGAAAGGTCCAGAAAGGTGGCAGTACTGGTTATTCAGTCATAATCACAGGCGAGGGCAAGGACAGGGTTATTCTTGCTTACAAAGGAATAAATGACAAGTTAAAGAGTTCTGAAGTTAATTTCAATAAATTAAAGACAAAATGGTTCTACATGGGTTCTATGCTTGGGGAGAGTTTCAAGACAGCTGAGAAGATTGCTCAGTTTGCAAAAAAGAAAAATATCCCGCTTGCTTTTAATCCAAGCTCTTATGTTGCTCGGATGGGTTTCAGGAAGCTCAAGAAGATTCTTGATGCCTGTCATCTCTTGGTTCTTAACAAGGAAGAGGCTCAGGCTATTGCGCACAGCAGGAAGGATATTGATTTTCTTCTGAAGAAGCTCCAGGATCATGTTCCTTTGGTGGTCATTACAGATGGAAAAAAAGGGGCTTATGCATACAACGGAATCGAAAAGTATGCGCTGAAAGTTGGCCCGCAGAAGATTGTTGAGGCAACTGGCACTGGCGATAGTTTTGCTTCAGGCATCTTGGCAGGGATTATTTTGGGGTTTGATATTGAGAAATCAATGCGTTTGGCTTATGCAAACGGCGTTTCTGTATTGGGTCATGTCGGTGCAAAAGAAAAACTCCTGACAAGATCGCAGGCCCTTAAAGCAATGAAATCAAAGAAATTGTGTAAAATAAGTAAAAAAAGAATTTAAATTTCTCTTTTGTGCTTCTCTCTGAGTTCTTCAATTCTTTTTTCTATCGGTCCTTGGAATCTTTTCTGCAGTAGCGGCGGCGAGCAAACAACGATTGGTGCCTTTTTTTCTGTTCCTGGGACGAATTCCAGTATTCCCAAGGCTTCTACAATTCTTTTTGCGCTCTCTTCTTCTTGGTTTAAATCAAAATCTGCGGCTGCATTGAAATAAGAATTTGCGTAAATATCTATTCTTCCTGGCTGAAGTATTGCGTATGGTTTTTCAGATGGCAGTGTTGCTGTCCATTCCCTGAATTCAACACCTCTCTCTGCAACGTATTGTTCTGCGGCGATACTGTATGAATCTGCATCTCCTTCGCCTAATTCTCCTATTCCTGAAAAACTATGGTGTGATTTTGTCAGATCATCCATTTTTTATCCTCCCCCGTTATGTTTTTGGTTCAAGAAACTCTTTGTATAAAAATATTTATGTTTTCTATACTAATATTTATATAATAGCTATTCCTATTTTATTAAAAAAGAGGGTATTATGGATCTTAAGAAATTGCAGGACAAGCAGGGCAATTACACTATGCTTGCTTTAGATCAGAGAGGTTCTTTTGTTAGGGCTTGTACCAAGGCTCTGGGCAAGAAGCCAACAAAAAATCAGGTTACAGAAGCAAAGAAAAGAATCATCAAAGCAATTGGGAGGTACCCTAGTGCTATTCTATTAGACCCAATCTATTGCTTGCCTTTAGCTAAATTAGTTCCTAAAGCACTATTGTTCTGTGTTGAAAAGAGTGGTTATGTTGAGAAGCCGCAGGGCAGGAAGACTCAGCTTCAGCCTAATTGGGGTGTTAAGCAGGCTGTAAAAAAAGGTGCTGTTGCAGTCAAGATAAATATCTTGTATAACCCAGAAGCTTCTAAAGATATAATAAAGCATCAGCAGAAGATTGCTGAAAAAGTTGGCAAAGAATGTAAAAAACATAATGTTCCTTATTTATTGGAGTTTGTTGTCTATCCATTAAAAGGGGATTTCAAGAAAAAGCTTCCTGATCTGGTTTACAGGTCTGCTAAAGAGTTTTCCAAAAAGAGATACAATGCAGCTATCCTGAAACTTCAATACCCCGGAAACCTAAAGACCTGTAAAAAGATTACAAAGAACATCAAGCAGCCCTGGATCTTGCTTACAGCAGGCATTCCTTTCAAGGAGTTTGCAAAGCAGTTGAAGATTGCAAAAAAAGGCGGCTGCTCTGGATTCTTGGCAGGCCGTGCTGTCTGGCAGGATGCCCTTAAAATAAAAAGTATTAAAAAGCAGAATGCCTGGTTAAAGACAAAAGGAGTGAAAAACATAAAGACTCTGTTGAGGATTATGAAATGAAAATCTATCTAGGCTCTGATCATGGCGGTTTCAAGCTGAAACAGCACATCAAGAAGTATCTTAAGAAATTGAAGTATCAGGTTGTTGACAAAGGAAACACGAAGCTAGTGATGACAGATGATTATCCAGATTATGGATACAAGGCTGCCAAGGCAGTTGCATCTGCAAAAGGTGATGCTAAAGGGATTGTTTTCTGCGGCAGTGCAGAAGGTATTTGTATTGCTGCAAATAAGGTCAAGGGCATTCGTGCTGTTGCTGTCTGGACATTAGAGAATGCAAAGTTGAGCAGGCAGCATAATAACGCTAATGTCTTGTGCCTGTCTGGCTGGGAATTAAATCCTAAGAAAGCTGAGAAGATTGTCAAGACCTGGCTTGAGACTGATTTTACATTTGAGCCAAGGCATGTTCGCAGATTGAAAAAGATTGCAAGTATTGAAAAACATGGTTAAGAAACATATTGTTCCTGCTATTCTTGTCAAGAAAAAAGCTGATTTAGTCAAGAAACTAAGGCTTGCAGCCCCTTACTGCCAGAGAGTGCAGATAGACATTATTGACGGCAAGTTTGCAGATAATAAGACCATTGGCTCTAAGAGCATCAAAGGTGTCAGGACAAAATTAAAGCAGGAGATACAGTTGATGGTCAAGGACATGGACAAGTATGTTGATGAGTTCATAAAAATAAAACCTTGGATGATTATTTTTCATATTGAGTCCTGCAAGAACAAGAAGCATGTTGATGAATTTATTAAAAAGATCAAGAAAGCGAAAATTAAGGCAGGCATTGGCTTGAGTCCAAAGACTCCTGCAAAAAAAGTAAAGCCTTTCTTGAAAAAGATTGATTTGGTTCTGGTCATGACTGTTAAGCCAGGATGGGGCGGCCAGAAGTTCATCAAGAAGATGCTTCCTAAGATAAAACAATTAAGAAAGTGGGACAAGAATATTGATATTGAGGTTGACGGCGGTATAAAGCCAGGTACTGCCTGTCTTGCTGCAAAAGCAGGTGCTAATGTTTTTGTGGCTGGCGGAGCTGTCTATAAAGCAAAAAGTATAAAAACTGGTGTGCAACAATTAAAGAATGATGTAAGATGTATGACGTAATAATAATAGGATGCGGGCCAGCAGGATTGTCTGCTGCGATTTACACTGCCAGGAGCCAGTTAAAGACATTAGTTATTGGTTCTATGGAGAATTCAATGCTCTGGAAGGCTCATTTCATACAAAACTACTTTGGTGTTGAGCTTGAAGGAAAGGAAATGCTTGAGAAAGGTGTTGATCAGGCAAAGAAATTAGGCGCTGAACTAATAGATGCAGAGGTTGTTGGTGCTAAAGGAAAAGATGGTTCTTTCACTGTGACTACTGCAGATAATAAAGATTATGAGACCAAGACAATCATTGTTGCTACAGGCACTGCTTGTGCACCTGCTGGAATAAAAGGTGAGAAAGAATTAACAGGCAAAGGCGTGAGTTATTGCGCTATCTGTGATGGTTTTTTCTATAAAGGAAAAAAGATTGCAGTAGTTGGCAATGGAAATTACGCGGCTCATGAAGCTATTGAATTATTGTCTTTCACAAAGGACTTGACTATCTTTTCTCAGGGAAAGGACTGGGAGATGTCTCCTGAGTTCAAGAAAGCCTTGGAAAAGAAGAAAGTCAGCTTAAGAAAAGAGAAGATTGTTGAGTTTGTTGGCAAAAAGACATTAACGGGAGTTATGATTGGTGGCAAGGAAGAGAAGTTTGATGGTGTCTTTGTTGCAATGGGCACTGCTTCTGCCTTGAGTTTTGCTCAAAAGCTTGGTGTGCAGATGAAAGGCAACTCAATTGTTATTGATAGGGATGGAAAGACTAATGTTAAAGGTGTTTTTGCAGCAGGAAACTGTACAGGATGCAACCCGCAGGTTGCTGCTGATGTTGGTGAGGGCTGCAATGCTGGCTTGGGTGCAATCAAGCTGATCAAGGGCAAGGAAATGCATATTGATTATTGCACGTAAAAAGAGGATGAAAAAACTAACAAGTGTTAAAGACTTGAAGCTTATGGCTAACACTATCCGCCAGGATATCATCAGGATGTTGGTCAAGGCTGGTTCTGGCCATAGTGCAGGCCCTTTGGGCATGGCTGATGTTTTCACAGCCCTGTATTTTAATATTCTTAATCAAGATCCTAAGAAGCCATTGTCAGATAAAAGAGACAGGTTAATTCTTTCTAATGGCCATATCTGTCCTGTTCGTTATGCTGCAATGGCAAGGGCGGGTTATTTTCCTGTAAAGGAATTGTCTACTTTGAGAAAATATAGGTCTAGGCTGCAGGGTCACCCCAGCAGGAGGAATTTTCCTGCTTTAGAGGCAGCTACTGGAAGTCTTGGTCAGGGTGTTGGTATTGCTGTTGGAATGGCTTTAGCTGCTAAGCTTGACAAGAAAAAGCATTTCATTTACTGTGTGACTAGTGATGGTGAGCATGATGAAGGCAGCACCTGGGAGGCAATTAATGCTGCAAGCAAGTACAAGTTAGATAATCTTATTTTTATTTTAGACAGGAATCATATTCAAATCTGTGGCTTTACAAAGAATGTCTGGCCTCTGGAATCAATTAAAGCAAAGTACAAGGCATTTAATTGGAATGTCATTGTCATTAATGGCCATGATTTTAATCAGATACTGAATGCAAATAATAAAGCAAAGAAATCAAAGAAGCCGGTTATCATTATCGCGAATGTTATTCCTGGAAAAGGTGTTTCATTCATGGAAAACAAGTATGAGTGGCATGGCAAGGCGCCTGATGAAAAGCAGGCAGAGCAGGCCCTGTCAGAATTAATTCAAGAGAGAGCGAAAATAAGATGAAATCAACAAGAGATGGTTATGGTGAAGTGATTGTTGAGTTGGCTAAAAAGAACAAGAATATTGTAGCTCTTAGTGCAGATTTAACACCTAGCGTAAGATTAGATACTTTTCAGAAGAAGTTTCCTAAGAGATTTTTTCAGGCAGGTGTTGCAGAAGCGAATATGATTGGCATGGCTGCTGGTCTTGCTTTAGAAGGAAAGATTCCTTTTGTCTCTAGTTTTGCTGTTTTTGTTCCTAACAGGTGCTTGGACCACATAAGACAAAGTGTCTGTTACACAGATGCTAATGTGAAGATTGTCTCTACACATGCTGGAATGATTACAGGTCCAGATGGCGCAACTCATCAAGCCTTGGAAGATATTGCTATCATGCGTGCTCTTCCTAACATGACTGTTATTGTTCCCTGTGATTATGATCAGACAAAGAAAGCAATAACTGCTGTGGCTAAGACAAAAGGTCCTGTTTATGTTAGGCTTACAAGGCCTAAAACTCCTGATCTTCCAAAACAAAGTTTCAAGATTGGCAAGGCTAATGTCTTGAGAAAAGGGAAAAACATAACAATTATTGCTTGCGGTCCTATTTTATATGAAGCTTTGGAAGCTGGAAAGAAAGTTAATGCTACTGTTATCAATTGTCATACAGTAAAGCCTTTGGATAAAGCAACTATTCTGAAGTATGCAAAGCAATCAAAGAAAATAATCACTGTTGAAGATCACCAGATCAATGGAGGTCTTGGCGGTGCTATTGCAGAGCTATTGGGTGAGAATCATCCAGTTAAGTTAAAGAGAATTGGTGCAGCTGGTTTTGGTGAGTCTGGCACTGCAGAAGATCTTAAGAAGAAGTTTGGACTGACTGTTTCTAATATTATTAAGAATTGTAAATAAAAATTAGTTTGCTGCTTCGCTTGTCACATATCCGTATTGGCTCTGTGTGTATGTGAATGGCCTTACGTATTGTGCAGGTGTCTGGATCTCTCCAATCAATATTATGTCATCGCTTGGCCTTGGGTCAACATCATTCTTTGGTTCTTTTGTTATGATTACATAATCATAGCCGTCTAGATATGTTGTTATCTTGTATGTTAGTGCTCCTACTCCTCCGAAGATTGACTTGAATACGCCCAGGCTTGTCCTGTATCCTGTGTCTATGTCATACAGCCATGCTTCGTTTACTGTGTTGTCGTTGTATGAAGGCTCAATGTCTTTTGTGCTGATTATTACTTCTCCTACTGCATTGGATCTTGATTGTGAGCTGTATATTCTTGCTGTTCCTCTTGGAGCATATGGCGGGTATCCTCTTTCATACTCTTCCCACCCATCTGGTGGTGCTAGATATACTGTCTGGTCTATCCTGTATGGTATGCTTCTTGTCTGTGCTCTTACGTCGAGGTTTGTGACTCTGTCAATCCCTCCTCTTAATGGATCTGTGTATATGGAGTATGTGTATGGATAGTCTGATTTATAGTAAGGGTCATATCCTTGCAGTGAGTGGCCGTATATTTGTTCTTTTGTTCCGCCTGTCTGGCTTTTCAGGACATCGCCATAGTCAACTATCTGCGTGTAGGGATTGTATGCCTCTACTATTGCTATGGCTGACAAGAACACCATTACTGCAATTCCGAATATTAGTGTTTTTTTCATCGTATCATGTCAAAATATCTGTCGTAATATGATTGAGCACTCACAGGAGGCTCTACTTTTCTTATTAATGGGATCTCTCCTAGAAGGACTACATCTCCTTGCGGTCCTTTCATTCTCTCTGGAAAGACCTCTTTTGTGATCATTATGTATTCATATGGGTATAGGTCATTTGCTATCTCAAAAGATAGTGTCTGTAATTGTCCTAGTCCTGGCGGGATGATTCTTCCTAGTGCGAGTGCAAATCCAGTGTCTTCATCTACTGCCCATGCTTCATATACTTCGTATGGCTCTAGTTCTGGAAGGTATCCTACTCTTAAGTCTATTGTTGATCTTGGCATGTAGGAGTGCTGTGTTTTCTGGCTGTCCCTGTTTGTGACTATTCTTACTGCTCCGCTTGTCTGTCTTGGCAATAGAACACTTCCCTGGTCATATGACGGCATCTCTATTGGTATCAAGTCTACGAATTCATCTAGTATGGGGTAGCCTCTTACTCTTGGGTCATAGTTTCTTGTTGCCTGAGGATTTCTGCCTTGTATAATCCATTCATTGTATGGCAGGTTAGAGTCAACTGATGTGGATCCTTTGAATCCCCCGATGACCTGTCTTGAGTTTGTTGCATATTTTATTCCTGTCCAGCCGACAGGTCTAACAAACTGGTCTCCAAAGTATATGTCTCTCTTTTTTTCAGCAGAGAAAGTATCTTTCTTGAAAGGCAGTGTCCACTGCTCTGCTACAACAGATAAAGCTAGTATTGAGACAAATATAAGAATCACTAGTAATTTTGCTGTTCGCATACATTAACCTCTTTTCTTTCTCTATTATAATATAATTCCTTTATAAACTTTATGTTTTTTAATTGAGTTAAAATCTATTACCATCCGTGGGCCTTGCATAGGTTGCTTAGCATGCCCCATTGCGCAGTATCCATTTTCAATTTTTGTCTAAATGTTGTGGCTTCTTGTATCAGTGCGCAATCAACCCAGCTAAGGCCGGCATATAGCGTGTTTTGCTTCATTGTCACGATTCTATCCCCATACAGATCTGGGCAGTCACAGACTTTTTGTGTTCCTGCAGGCGGCTGGCTTTGCTGGTTTGTAGCTGTTGAAGCAATCCTCTTTGCCATCTCTGGAGTGATTCTTTCAATAGTTATCGGCCCGCCAGTTATTCCAGAATCAGCAAACACCATCATTCCCAT
>JAHWHC010000025.1 GCA_019323555.1 Candidatus Woesearchaeota archaeon | reverse complement strand
GCTTGCTATAGGCTCTGTTCTGGACATGGGCACTGGCACAGGCATCCAGGCTCTTGCTGCTGCAAATAACAAGAAAGTCAAAAAGGTTCTTGCTGTTGACATAAATAAAGGAGCAGTTGCTTATTGTAAAAAGAATTCTAAGCACAAAAAAATCACTTACAAAGTTAGTGATTTGTTCAAGAATGTGTCTAAACAAAAATTTGATACTATCATTTTTAATCCACCTTACCTTCCTCAAGAAAGCCAAAAAAGAGATATTGCTACAGAAGGCGGCAAGAAAGGCTATGAAATCATCCAGAAATTCCTTGATCACGCAGGGGTTTATCTAAAAACAGATGGAAATATACTATTATTATTCTCTTCTTTGACAAACAGGAAGATGGTTGAGCAGTTTCTCAGGAATAAGATGCTTGATTTTAAGTTGATTGACTCTATTCATTATTTTTTTGAGGAATTATATGTGTATAATATAATCAAGTCACCTTTGTTGAGAGTTCTTGAGAAAAAAGGCATAACAGATATTGATTATCTGGCGCAGGGCAAGCGCGGTGTTGTTTACACAGGAAAATACCGGAACAAAAAAATTGCAATAAAGACAAAGCGCAAGGAAAGTGAGGCAGTTGGACGGATACAGAACGAGATACAATACCTTCAGCTTTTGAACAAGCACAAGATCGGCCCGAAATTAGTTCTGCATGACACTAACTGGCTTGCTTATGAGTTTGTTCCGGGGGAATTCATACGAGACTGGATTCCTAAGGCAAAGAAAAAAGACGTAAAAAGAATCCTTAAGATTATTTTCAGCAAATGCTACAAGCTGGACCAATTAGGTATCAATAAAGAAGAGATGCATCATCCATTAAAGCATGTAATAATCGGAAAGTCTGTTAAGATGATTGATTTTGAGCGCGCTAAAAAAACTAAAGATCCTAAGAACGTATCTCAATTTGCGCAGTTTGTTATGTCTCTTAAGCCTGTCCTGGATAAGAAAGGTTTTAAGATAGATAAAAAGAGAATAATTTCTTCTGCAAAGGAATATAAGCAGGATTTCAAAACCCAAAGATTTAAAAAGGTTCTACAAACAATAGGACTATAATGGGTGAAGAACATACTAATAAGTGGTTAGCTAGAATTCCTATATACGGCCAGTTCTATTTAGCTGAAAAATTAAGAAAAGCTGAACTTGAAAACCAAAGGCTGGAGCAAAGAAGAATAGAGCTTTTAAGGGAAACTGCAGATATTGAGCAGAAGAGAGTTTCTCTTGAACAGGCGCTTAAGAGAGTTCAGCCAAAGCTTGATGCTCTGGATCAGCTAAAGATCCGCGCCGAGGCGCAGAGAAGAGATATTGCAGTGCTTCAAAAAGAGCAGGAGTCTTTGCAGGAAAGAGTGGCAACAGCAAGCCAGCTCGCAACTACAAATGCCCACAGGATTTTTATTGAGCAGGATAAAAAAGATCGTTGGAAGCAGTGGGCGCATGCCTTGAAAGAAGTGATTCAAGCTAGCGATGTGAAAGCAGAAGATGCTATGCAGGTTGTAATGCCGCACATAATCGACATTCTTGGCCTGCGTGTTTTATTGTTTAATGAGGATGAAAAAGTTAATTTCGTTACAACTGCAGCCATCGAAAGATTAGGAAGGCCAAAATCTCATGTTGTGGATAAATATTTTAAAGATCTTTTTGATTGCCCAAGTATTAACTGGCTTTTAGCAGTAGGGCCAGAGTATCCTTTGCTTGTTGCAGATACAGGTGAAGAAGTTGGTGCTGCAATTGCAGAGATTCCTTACGGTGTTGGAAAAACATATGCCATTGCCTTGAGAGAACCTGCTGCAAGACAAGGACTCGTGCGCAGGCTAGTGCCTGAAACAGTGTACGCGCCGCAAGAAGTAACAAGCGGATATAGAAATGATATCCTCGCTGCATTATCTGTATCTGCTGGAAAATTACGAAGCAGGAATGATGTATATATTGATTTGAAAAGTACAGAATCAGTAGATCCTGAATTAGGCGCTTGGCTCTCAAGAATCATTGAAGAGCGCAACAAGGAGTGCAGGAGTTCTCCAAATAGAGGCACAATATTCTTATGCATGCCTTCTGAAAAGGTTCATAGGCAGTTAAGAGCGTATAATATTCCTGCAGGCAACATTAAGCTCCCTAGAAAAACAGAATTAATGCGTGGTTTTCAATATGCCGCTGCTTCTCCAACAATTGCATTTGCGCGCGGAATTTAATATTTGGATTAAAAAAATTGTGGCGGATTATTTTCCTG
>JAHWHC010000024.1 GCA_019323555.1 Candidatus Woesearchaeota archaeon | reverse complement strand
TGTTCGCCCGTAGATTCTTGACAACAAAGTCTGTGGTCTTTCTTGAATTGCAGAAGACCATCACCAGTCCTGAATTCTCATGCTGCAGTAAGTGTGCAAGCAGTGACAATTTCTTGTTCTTAAGGATGTTGTAGTATACCTGCTTTAGTTTTGCAGGGTCAACGTGTTTTTTGGCAGATACATTTTTTGGTGTTGCCATGTACCTTTTGGCCAGTTCCTTAATTCTTGGCGATATTGTTGCAGAGAAAAATAACGTCTGCCTCTTTTTTGGGCAAACCTTGATTATCTGTTCTACATCGTCGATAAATCCCATGTCAAGCATACGGTCTGCTTCGTCTAGGACAAGTATCTTGATTCTAGATGTATCTACTGTTCTTCTCTGTAGATGGTCTAAGAATCTTCCTGGTGTAGCTACAACCACATCTGCTCTTGGCAGGGCGTCAATCTGTGGATTGATAGAGACTCCGCCGTAGATACTGATGATTTTCAGCTTTTTGTGCTTTGAAAGCTCAGTTAGTGAGCCTTTTACCTGTTCTGCAAGCTCTCTTGTAGGTGCTAGGACAAGTGCCTGTAGGCCTTTTCCAGGCTCTACCTGCTCTATTATTCCGCACCCAAAAGCAAGTGTCTTTCCAGAACCAGTTGCTGATTCTCCAACAACATCTTTTCCCTTCACTATGTCTGGGATAGATTGCTCCTGGATTTGGGTTGGTTTTGTAAACCTTAATTTCTTTATAGTCATTAATAGTGGCTGACTTAGGCCAAAATTTTCAAATGTATTCATTATTTCATACCTCGTTAAATATTTAGCACTCCTCAGAAAAAGCGAAATGTTCATGTAATGAGCAAGTGCTCTCTCGTCAATAGTAATGCTCTATGAAGACTATTAATATTTACCCCTTTATAAAGCTTTCGGTTATGACCACTTTGGGGTGATTAAGCTGGAAAAGCTAAGGTTTATAAACCCTTGTTCGCTATTTCAGGCAAAATAACAAAAAGATGACTAAAATGTTTTCTTTTGTGTTATTAATATGGAGGAGAAACAATGAGAGAAGATGGAGGCTTTCGCGGAAGACGTGAAGGCGGGTTCCGTGGAGACCGCGGCCCTCGAGAAGAACACGAAGCAACATGTGCTGAGTGCGGCAAGAAATGCAAGGTTCCGTTTGAACCAAAAGGCGACAGGCCTGTTTATTGCCAAGAATGCTATAGGAATAAAAGACCTCAAAAACCTAGAAGAGACAGGTACTGATTCTATAGAAAACAGAGTTTGGATTCTAAATTTTTTTTTCTTTTATTTACTATTTTTTTAATAAGTTCATTCTTCTGTATTATATCAAGATTGCCTGCAGTACATTATACAAATAGCCTGTGAGAATTATTGCGAGTGTAACCACGCCAAAGAATATTAATATCAATTTTAAGTTCATGGCTCTTCTTAATATCACTGCTTCTGGAAGGCTTAATGCTGCTGTTGCCATCATGAAAGCAAGAGCAGTTCCTATCGGCAAACCTTTTTGAAACAACACCACGGCTATTGGAACAATTGCCGCACAGCTGCCGTACATGGGCACTCCTGCAATCACTGCAAAGGGAACTGATAAAACACCCCCTTTACTAACAACAGCCTGGATAAACTCCGTTGGAACATAATTGTGTATTACCGCTCCGACACCTACGCCAATAAGAATCCAGATCCACAATTTTCGTACAATTGAAGTTGCTTCATGCAACCCGAAATTTATTCTGTCTCTAATTCGGCGGTGTTTCTTTTCTTCGAGTTTAGAAGGTAACGTGACAAGGTCTTTTGCCAAGTGTTTTTCAAGTCCCATCTTTCCTAGTATTAACCCCGCAATTATTCCAATGAATACGCCGCTGGCAACATACGCCGCTGTTATTTTCCATCCAAAAAACCCCAGCATAATAACTACCAAATATTCATTTACTATGGGTGATGTTATAAGGAAAGAGAATGTGGCTCCTAGCGGAATGCCTGCTTCTAGAAAGCTTAGAAATATGGGGATAGATGAACAAGAACAAAAAGGCGTTATTGCACCAAATAAGGCTGCAAGGATATTTCCAAAAATGCCTTGTCTGCTGCCGATCCATTTTTTTACCTTTTTTTGCGGAAGATATGTTCTTAAAAACCCTATTGCTGCAATCATTATAAAAAGTAGAAGCATTATTTTTATAGAGTCATAAATAAAAAAATTAAGCGATTCTGCCAATTTTGTGTGTGGATGTAATCCTGCTGCGGTATAAAGCAGCCAGTCCACAAGTGATTGGAGCATTTTTACTCACAGTTTTTGCAGCTGCATTTCTTGCTTTTCTTTTCAAGTTTTTTGTCAAGTGTATCAAGTAATTTACTGAAAAATCCTTTCTTTTTACTCATGTTCTGCCTCTTTATGTTTTGTTGTTATACTGGATTTAGTAAGTTTGAACATAACAGAATATAAATCTTTAGGTCTGGGCCTTACCTAACCGATACGTATTTATTAACTAGGCTCTTTCTTGCCTTTTATGAAACACAAAATCATTGTTCCATTGCTCATCTTAAGCATGCTTTTGCTTGGATGCGCGCCTGATATTGAGATTCCGACAACAGACGATACAGGGGCAACTCCAGAAGGTGTTGCTGAGCTTGTAAAGGCAAACAATCAGTTTGGCTTGGATATTTATTCTAAGGTAAGCCAGGAGCCTGGCAATGTATTTATTTCTCCTTGGAGCTTGGCTAGTGCATTATCTATGACTTATGAAGGTGCAAGAGGCCAGACCGCTGATGAGATGAAGACTGTAATGCATCTTCCTGATGCAGAAGTAAGGCATTCTTCTTTTGCAAGATTATTCAATGATATCAATAAGAAAGATAAGAATTATCAATTATATACTGCAAATGCTCTGTGGGCGCAGGAAAGCTACAACTTTTTGCCTGAGTTCTTGAATACTGTTGAGCAGTATTATGCTGGCAAGGCAACTAATGTTGATTTTGCAGGCAATACAGAGCAGGCAAGAAAAACAATCAATACCTGGGTCGAGGATTACACAAATAATAAGATAAAAGATCTTTTTCCGCCTAACTCACTCACTCCTTT
This sequence comes from Candidatus Woesearchaeota archaeon, assembly GCA_019323555.1. GTDB lineage: Archaea > Nanobdellota > Nanobdellia > Woesearchaeales > ARS49 > WJJT01. The sequence goes on along the minus strand of JAHWHC010000024.1, from coordinate 6,671 downwards.
GACAAGACTGGTCTTGACTAATGCGATTTATTTCAAGGGCACCTGGGCAAATCAGTTTGATAAGAGCGCAACTCATGATGCAGATTTCAGAATAAGCCCAGACAAGACAATTCAGGTTCCTATGATGAGCTTGAATGAAGAAGATTTCAATTATTTTGAAGACGATAAACTACAGGTTTTAGAGATGCCTTATGAAGGGGAAGAACTGTCTATGTTGGTCCTGCTTCCTAAGGATGCTGATTTGAAAAGTCTTGAAAGCACAATCACCGCAGATAAGTTATCTGAGTGGAACAAGAACTTAAGGGAGACATCAATGGACGTCTACATGCCAAAGTTCACTTTTGAGACAAAGTATATCCTGAATGATAATTTGAAAGCCCTGGGCATGCCTTTAGCCTTTTCAGAAGATGCTGATTTCTCTGGAATGAACGGCAAGAAAGAGCTCTTTATAGGCATTGTTGTTCACCAGGCTTTTGTTGAGGTGAATGAAGAAGGCACAGAGGCAGCTGCTGCGACTGGCGTGGGCATGATGATGGCTGCAATGCCTATGACAAAGACTTTTCGCGCAGACCATCCGTTCATCTTCTTGATCCAGGAGAGAGACAGTGGAAATATATTGTTTTTAGGAAGGGTTGTTGACCCTTCTTAATTTCAAAAGCTTTAAAAATACTGTTTTATTCTTAGCCTTTGGGGTGAAGTTAATATGACTCATGTTGGGGAAAAATATGCATTAGCCGGCGATAATAAAGACGGCATTACAAACGACCATTTTGAGATATTTAAGCGAAATACTGGAGACGGTATTAAATGTGATGGCGTGTTGAGACGCGGGCATATTCAAGGAGACACTCCTTTTAAATACGCTTGGCAGGAGGAACAGCATTGGTTTGAGAATGCAAATTATAGCGACGCCTGCAGAGACGGTAAGGAGAGGGCAGAGGAAGCAGGTGTTGTATTGGTTGAAGCAAAACCAGGCCTTGTTGAGAGAGTTGTTCTTTGGCACCCAGAAGGTTGGCAGCCTAAGAAAGAGCAATAATTTATTTTCTTTTTAGTAACTTTTTTAAACCAAAACACTTATTTCTACCTAAAATGAAGAAGAAACTTGATACTAAGTTCAGCTTGGCTTTAGGATTAGGCATCCTTGCTTTGGTTTTGGGTGTTGGCATTCTTGCCTTAAAGTCAGCATGGATTGCAGTCAGCATCATTATACTGGGCGTAATATTAATACTTCTTGCGATTTATTTATACAAGCATCAAGGAAAAAAGCATGAAGTGGATTATAAGGCATTATTCACTATGGGCATGATTTTCTTTGTGATAGGGATGACCACAAAAAATCCAGGCATGTGGATTATTGGTATTGCGCTTTTTGCAATAGGTCTTGTTAACAGGAAGAAATGGAAAAAAGAAAAGAAATGGTCTCAATTGTCAAAGAAAGAACGAAAGTTCAAGATTGTACTGTTGATTATTCTTGGTGTTTTAGTGCTTGCAGGCCTTGCGGCATTTTTATTGGTTAACCAAGGAATCTTATAAGATGAAGATTAACAAATTGCTTGTTTATTTTTTCTTTTCATTTATGTTGGTAACTGCCGCAGCAGCGCACCAGCCAAGAATTGTCACAAAAGAACTTACACAAATACAAAATCCAGAGATTTCTCAGGCATTTTACGGAATTTTAGATAATTCACCAGAATATTTTGAAATAAAGTCTGCAGTTCCTTTCAAATTATACGTGGGTCTTCTTGTTCCAGACGTAGAATATATTGATACAGATGTTTCGGCGAAGATTATTAGCAATGAACAGGTATTGTTTCAGCTAAATGGTTCTGCTTTTGAGTGGACTTATTTTTATGAAGAATTTGCAGGTGATTCTTACTATAAAGGGCCTGAAAAAGAGATTGAAGTAAGTCCAGGAACGTATAGTATTGCAGTTTTCAGTCCAGACAACCAAGGCAAGTATGTTTTAGTTGTTGGCAAAAAAGAAGAATTTCCACTGAAAGAATGGGTAAACACATTTGTTACTCTTCCCAAGCTTAAAAAATTCTTTGATAAATCTCCTTTCACAGCTTTTTTTAATTTGATTGGCTTGTCTTTGCTTATCCTTATCGCCCTGGCAGCAGTAATAACTTTTGTAGTTTATAAGATCTTAAAGAAAAAATATGCGCGGCGTTAATTTCTCTCAAAAGTCAGGTCAAATTCGTATAGAACTCCTTCCAGTCTTCCTTCTTCTCTGTGCGGCATTGTTCCAAGAAGTTCATTGCATCCAACTAGGCTTGTTGCAATCTGCGGTGGAGCGGCGATTGTACTTACTGTGATTGTTTCTGCAACAGCTCTCTGTCCAATTAAATCCAGCTTTACAGAAAAACTGGTGTTTTTCACAGTAATTGTGCCTATGTTTTCAGGATCACTGGTCTGGCCTGAGAAATACTTCTCAACCATTTCTTGCAGCTGCCTGCGAAAGCGGTTTTTGCCAAATCTAGAAGTAAATTTAATTCCTTTTTTCCTGTAATATCCGGCAATCCGAAATGCATCTGTTTTTTCAATAAGTATCTCATATACCTGGTTTGCTGTGGGCAAAGAGACTCTCTTTTCAGGTGTTTCAGTTTCTGCTTTTCGCAGAGTACCATTTAAGTATTCATTACCTTTTGCAATGGTTGGCATAATCATTTCACTCACGTTCTGCAAAAAATTTAATGGATATTTAAAGTTTTGCGGTAAATTTTTATCACTTGCTTGTCATCACCCGGCGTTTTGTTGTAATAGCCGCTACTACGGAAGTTAATATGCGTTCTTGCCTATATACTTTCTATAACAATTAAACCAATGTTTTGGGAGGTATATGAAAATGGAAAAAAATGAAGATTTTAATGAGGACGAACAACCGCAGGAAGAGTTCACAGATCCTTTGCCAGGTCAGGGCGAAGTTGAACCAGACAAGGATATTTTTGGTTTTCCTGAAATTCCTGCCGAAGAAGTAGAGTCTGATGCAAGAGAGCAGGAGATACAGCATGCAAGGGTTATCGCAGAACTTAGAGCGCAGGATAGGCAAGATGCTTATGCTTTGCAACAAACCCTGCAAAGGTTGCATAAGCGAAAAAAGATTGCAGATATGGGCGGCAATCCAGATTATGTAGGCCTTGAAGCGCAAATAACCAGTGTAGAGCAGCAATGCAGAATCTCACAGCGAAGAGTTCTTCAGCCAGAGATGCAGGCAGAGATTGTTCGAAGAAGTCTTGAGAACGGTCTGCGTGGAAAATTTAACAGAGTAAGGCAGTATTTGGGTTGGCAAATAAAAGTTCCTAAGAATATAGATATGGAAGATGTATATACTACTGTTGTAAGCCAACTTGAGCAAAGCAGAAGGGCGCGTCTTGCAGAACTTCAAGCAAGAGAAGATGAACACTCAGAAACGCTTTCAGGTGATGAAGGCTATATTAGTAAGATGGAAGAGTATCAAGGTCTTGTAAGAGATGCTCTTGCTGCTGTAGAAGTCGCAGAAGCAAGAAAAAGCACTATAGATGAAATGCTGGTTACATTGCGTTCAGAAAGAAGCAGTCTTGCAAGGAAAGTTGCTGCAAAGCCGCACAATGCTAAGCTGCAGAAAGAACACAAGGATACCTTAAGTAGTATCCGCCAATATGAAGACGAGCTGAAGGGCATAGTTTCTGGTTTAGAAAGAACATATGCAGACCTGGAAGATAATGATGCCAAGTTTGATCATTACTCTGCTCTTGCAAATCAAGAGCGTGCTCTGGAGACAATGTCACGTAAAGGTGCAAGGAGTGCGCAGAGAGATGTGGATGATCTTGTTATGCAGCGAGAATCTGGAGATTCCATGGGAAGAATTGGCGCCACTGTAAGAACAATAGCGCATAGCGCTGCTGAGCGAAGCAAAGTCAATAGTTTCCTGAAGCCGCAAAGCAAGGCGTCTGGAAGACTGTTATCCAAGGTTGCGTTGTATGTTAATGCAGGTGATCAAAAAAGGCGCAACTTGGGCGGAGACACAGCAATCGACGACATCAACCTTGAGCAGGATCTTGAGCGCAGAGACTTGTATACAAAGATGCGTATCAAGTATGGTTGATTTTTTTTCTTTTTTAATATTTTTAGAAGGTGATTCAGATGTCTTTAGACGAAACAGTCAGAAGCAAACCAAGGCAGGATTTTTACAGGCGTGTAGCGCAGAGGATGCAGGAAAAAGGATTTTCTGTTCCTTCGCAAGGAACAACTAGCGCCGCGCATCCAGTTCGCAAGACACCCCCCGCGCCTGTATCAAGACCTGTTAAGAAAAGGCCCGTTGTTGAGCAGGTCAGAGAGAGGCCTGGTGTCTCTCCTAGAGATATCTGTCACACTGTCTATACCGCGCTTCATGAGTCTGGCGCAATAATCAGTGCTGACAGGAGCATAAAGACAGGTAAAGTGGAGTATGTTGACCTTAGTGATAATAATTCTCTTAAGTTGAGGGTTGCTGACAAGAGTTATAATGCTCCTCTTCTTTTTACGCATTTAGTTGCGCTTACAGAGAGGGGCAGTTTGCTGTTTACAGGAACTCATGGTACTGGAAAGACAAGCAGTGCAGAGCTTGTTTCAAGCTTTTTATTTGGCAAGTCACTTAATGAAGTGCGAAAGGCAGTGATTCATGGAAATCCTGAGCTTACTTTCAGTGACATGGTTGCAGTTACAAATCTTGCAGACCTTATCAATAAGGGAATAGAGACTGTCAGTCCAAGAGCGTTCATGAAAGCTGCGACTGTCAGCAGAATAATTGATGAAGTTAATAGGCTTGGGCCTAGGCAGCGTTCAATTTTATACTCTATTGCAGACAAGGGTGAGGTGCAATACCGAGATAAGGTAATCTGTGCTCCTCCTGGACCGCTGTTTGCCACTGCTAATCCGCCTGATGAAGGAACTACAAACTTAGAAAAACCTTTTCTTGACAGGTATGATATAAGCGTCAAGACACGGGCATATCCTGCGTATTATTTGAAATTAGTTGCAAATGCTAGAAAGCTGCAGGATAAGCTAAATTATGGACTAAAAGGCTTGAAGAATGTGCCGCATCTCACTTCAAAGGATGTTGTCCAGATAAGAAGAGAGATTGACGCTGTTGAGTTTGATAATGATGCCATGAGCAGGCTTGTTTATTTTCTTGCAGAGCTTAATTTTTGTGACAGGGGCGGCAGGGAGCTGGAGAGAAAGACAAAGTCAGATGCAGGCAGCAAGAGCGCTTTGTGTTCTGACTGCCACTATTTGACAGACTTGCATATCTGCAATCAGACTGCAGAGGGGCTTTCCCCTAGAGGATATAATGCAGCGTATCTTTATCCTAAGATTTTTGCTTGGTGGCAGGGTAAAAAGAAAGCAGGAAGAGAAGAGGTTGAGTTGATTCTGCCGTATGTTACTAGACACAGGATTGCACCCACAAACCAGGCAGTTCACACAGATCCGATATACCGCACTGATACTCATGCTTTTGCAGTTGACTTGATTGAAAAGTCTGGCAGGGCTTATGAGCAGGATATTGAGAAATTTCCAGAGCTTGCACAGATACCTTCTATTGTGTATCGCGTGACTGTCTATGGAAAAAAATCAGGAGTTGACAGAAAACAAGTGACCAGCTTGCTGGATAAAGTCAAGAGCATTGATTCAGGTGCTAGAGCAAGCATTGCTGTTGCACTTAATGATGCTGCTGAGAGGTTAAGATGACAGCAGTTCCTGCATTCCAGAGGGTCTGGAGTGGTGTCAAGCGTTTTTGGGGCAACCCGCGCATTGCTGATCCGCGCGTTTACACTAAAAAGCAGGAGGCAGACAAGGCTATGGGGCCTGACTCGCTTGCTTTTTTTAATTTTGATGATAAGAGTATCAGTGTTCACTATCCTAATGTTGTTTCCAAACTAGGTAAAGGGCTTCTTGCTCCTGTGGAGATTCATGAAGTAGGTCATCATAAGTTCTGCCCGTATGATTTGCGGATGCTTCTTAGGATGATTAATGAGGCTGACAAGATTTTGCAGGATCCAAAGAATGCGAAATATTTTGAGAACATCCTTTCAGATATTTATGTTAACACTCATGCCATAAGGAAGGGAGGAAAGTCTGTTATTGATGTATACCGCGCAATGGGCAGGGATTCTAAGAGTGCTTTTTGGAATGTTTACATGCGCACTTGTGAGCGTTTGTGGAACTTGTCGCCTGGAACCCTTTCTGTTAATGTGAATTCTGGCATGGAACAAGATTCAGGCGCTCTTGAGACGCTTGTTAATGATACGCTTTATTCTTCGCAAAAATGGCCGTCTGCAATGAGTTCTTTTACGAATATAATGAAGAAATATATTCAGGACAATAAGCAGCAAAAAGGATTGATTGATGAGCACTCTGCAAAGGACTTTACTGATTCAAAGAATTTTGAGAAGGACATGCGCGGCTTGGCCAAAGAATTTGGCTTTAAGCAATACAAAAGAGTGCTTTCTGCAGCAGGTATTGGAAAGAAAAAAGGCAAGAAGGGTGCAAAGCAGGCAAAAGCTGCTCAAGGTACTGGTTCTGGTCCGCAGCCAGGTATTGGAAATGGCGATGAGAAGATGGCTTCAAGATTGTTCTACAGAGACCTTGCAAGTCATTATCATATGAATATTGAGAAAACAAGGACAAGCACTTCAGATGCTGTTCCGCATAAT
>JAHWHC010000023.1 GCA_019323555.1 Candidatus Woesearchaeota archaeon | reverse complement strand
CGTGTAGAATATGTCATAATCACAGCTTAGTCCAAGGCTCTTCATTCCTTTTTCATACTGCGGGATAAGGTTTTTTTCTAGTTCATCTAGGCAGATTTTTACAAAGTCTTCTCTTGGCATGTCTCTTGCTTTTACTTTTCTTATCTGCTCTACTAATCTCTCTGTTGCTACCCCATTATTGTCTGTGCCGAATGGGTAGAACACGTTTTTTCCAAGCATTCTCTGGAACCGTATCACAAAATCCTGCTGTGAGTATGAGAATGCGTGTCCGATATGGACTTTTCCAGAAACAGTTGGTGGCGGAGTGTCTATGGAGTATATCTCTGCCTTGGATTTAGGATCAAATTTGTATATTTTTTCCTTTTCCCAGTATTTTGACCATTTTTTTTCAGAATCTTGCGGGTCATATTTTTTTGGAAGGGTCATTTTTATCCAAAGTATTGTTTTGCTTCTGGTTTTTCTTCCTCAAGCCATGCTTTTGCCTGTGTCTGCAGGTATTTTTTCATCACTGGCTTGACCTCTTTACTGTAGAATGTGTATAGTTTCTTGATTTCCTTAAGTCTTGCTTCTCTGCTTTCAAACATTGATGCATGTACTTCGTGCACCATGGATAACACTTTTTTGTAGAAGTCAAATAGTTTCTTTTTCTCTTCCTCTGTATGGAATTTTGATTCTATTGCATCTGCCATTCTTCCTGGCTGGAAGATTATCTCTATGTGGCTTGCGCACTGCCCTAGTCTGTCCATTAATATTCCTATCACAGCAGGTATTGCAGGTGCCTGTATTCTGTACTCAAATTCCTGCTCAAACTCCTCTAGTGCAGGGAGTCCTGCTTTTTCGCGTATTTCGTTGTATTGCTTGATGCCTTCCTCACGTTGTTCTTTTGTCATGGTATTGTTCTTGATTAGTGGTGTGTTTAAATAAGTTTCGGGTTAAATATATAAAATAGGTAATCTTCCTAGCTAAAATGATTCCTTGGATTAAGAAATACACTCCTGTAAAGATTTGTGATATTCCGCAGTCTAATGCAGTTAAGCTTAGGAACTTTGTTCAGGGCTTTAAAAAAGAGAAAAAGAGTGCTGCTTTGCTGTATGGCCCTGCTGGCTCCTGCAAGTCCTGTGCAGTTTATGCTCTTGCCAAGGAGTTGGGTCTTGAGATTGTGGAGGTTAATGCCTCTGATGTGCGTAATGCTGATCAGATTAATGAGAGGTTAGGCAATGCCTTGAAGCAGCAGTCCTTGTTTTTTAGGGGGAAGATTGTTCTTGTTGATGAGGTTGATGGTATCTCTGGTAATCAGGACAGGGGAGGTATTCCTGCCTTGGTTAAATTATTGGATAACAGTGCTTTTCCAGTTGTCTTGACTGCAAATGACCCTTGGGACAAGAAGTTCAATAAGCTTCGTTCTGGCTCTGTTATGCTGGAGTTTGCTGCTCCGGATCATCTGGCTATTTATGATATTCTTAAGGGTATTTGTGAGAAGGAGAAGGTTGAGTTTGATGAGTCTGCATTAAAGATGCTTGCCAGGCGTTCTGGTGGGGACCTGCGCGGGGCTATCAATGATTTGCAGTCCTTGAGCCAGGGAAATAAAAAGATAACCAGTGATGTTCTTGATTCTCTTGGCGAGAGAAACAAAGAAGAGAGCATCTCCCAGGCGCTGTTAAAGGTTTTTAAGAGCACTGATCCTGTTATTGCAAAAGGTGCTTTTGATTCTGTTCACCTGAATGTTGATGATGTCCTGTTCTGGGTGGAGTATAATTGTCCTAGGGAGTACAAGAATCCGCAGGATATTGCTCGTGCTTTTGATGCCCTGAGCAAGGCAGATGTGTATAGGGGAAGGATAAGAAGGAGGCAGCACTGGCGGTTTTTGGCTTATGTTTTTGCCCTGACCTCTGCAGGTGTTGCTGTTGCAAAAGATGCAAAATATGCAGGTGCAATCAAGTATATGCAGACAACAAGGATATTGAAGATGTGGCAGGCTAAGATGAAGTATGGCCAGAGAAAATCTATTGCCTCTAAGATTGCTGAGAAGACGCACTGCAGTACCAAGCGTGCACTGGAGAGTTCTTTGCCTTATATTCAGCAGGTATTTAAGAATGATGCAGGTGCTGCTGCTAAGCTTGCTTTTGAGCTTGACCTTGATGAGAAAGAGGTTGAGTGGTTGAAAAAGTAAACTATATAAATAGAGGATTTATTCTTTTTGATTATGGTATCTATTGATGAGATGTTTGCATTTTGCAAGAGAAAGGGATTTGTGTTTCCTAATTCAGAGATTTATGGCGGCTTGGCAGGATTCTTTGATTACGGTCCGCTGGGTGTTGAGCTTAATAATAATATAAAGCAGTCCTGGTGGAAGGCTTTTGTTCAGGATAGGGATGATGTTGTTGGTATTGATGGCAGTATTATCACAAATCCTAAGGTTTGGGAAGCATCTGGTCATGTTGAGGGTTTTGAGGATATTCTTGTTGAGTGCAAGAAGTGTCATGAGCGTTTCAGAGCAGATGTTTTGATTGAGGATGTCTTGAAGATTGCAGCAGATGGCTTGAAAGCACCTGCTATTGATAAGTTGATTCAGGACAATAATATCAAATGCACTAAATGTAAAAGTGAATTAGATAAAGCTTCTAGGTTTAATCTTATGTTTCAGACGCAGGTCGGTCCTAAGCCAACCAAAGAGTCTATTGCTTATCTTAGGCCTGAAACTGCGCAATTGATCTTTGCTAATTTCCGGTCTGTTATAGACGTATCCCGATTGAAACTTCCTTTTGGTATTGCTCAGATTGGCAAGGCTTTCAGGAATGAGATCTCTCCAAGGAATTTCTTGTTTCGCTGCAGAGAGTTTGAGCAGATGGAGATTGAGTATTTTATCAAGCCTAAGCAGGCCTGTCCTTATATCAAGAGTGTTGAAAATTACAAGCTTCTGATTTATTCTGCAGAGATGCAGGAGAAGAATAAAGAGCCAGAGCAGATGTCTGTTAAAGATGCTCTTGCTAAGAAGATTATCAAGGCAGATTGGCATGCTTACTGGCTTGCTACCTGTCATAAATGGTTTGTTGATTTAGGTGTTGATCATAAGAATCTTCGTGCCAGGCAGCATAAGAAGGATGAGTTGGCGCACTACAGCACTGACTGCTGGGATCTGGAGTATAATTTTCCTTTTGGCTGGAAAGAACTAGAAGGTATTGCTGACAGGTCTGATTTTGATTTGCAGCAGCACGCAAAGCACTCTAAGAAAGACATGTCTATTTTTGATGAAGATTCCAAGGAAAAGGTTGTTCCTCATGTTGTTGCAGAGCCTTCTTTAGGTGTTGGCAGGTCTTTTCTTGTTTTCATGTATGATGCTTACACTTATGATAAAGAAAGAGATAATATTGTGTTGAAGCTGCATCCTAGATTAGCTCCTGTTAATGTTGCTATTCTTCCTTTGCTCTCAAATAAGCCAGAATTGCTTAAGAAAACACAGGAATTGTATGATTCCATCAAGTGTTGTTTCAAGTCTGTTTATGATAAGTCTGGCTCTATTGGCAAGCGTTATGCTAGGAATGATGAGATCGGTACTCCTTATTGTGTGACTGTTGATTTTGATTCTCTTGAGAATGATGATGTGACTGTTAGAGATAGGGATTCCACAGACCAGAAGCGTGTCAAGATAAAGGATTTAAGCAATGTATTGTTCCAGCTCTTGACAGGAATAATCAAGTTTAAGGATTTAAAGTAAGCGCAAAGCTTATAAATTGCCTTTTTTTCTATCTGCCCTATGGGACGATAGCTCAGCCTGGGAGAGCACACGGCTGAAGAAGCATCACCTGAAGGTTAGCCTTCAGTTACCGTGGTGTCGGGGGTTCAAATCCCTCTCGTCCCATTTTTTAATCTGGTGAATCAAATGCCTTATGTTGTAAAGAAAATTCAAGATGCTTCTCCTAAAGACATTACTTGTGGAATTCTGCGCAATCTAACAACGGCAGAAGATTGTAAAGAAATGGATTTTTGCCATGTAACAATAACAGACAGCACGCAAAAGCATTTTCATAAGAAACTTACTGAATGTTATTATGTGCTTAAGGGTTCTATAGATGTGGAGATTGATGGCAAAAAAGAGCACCTAGAAGAAGGACAAATGATTATGATTTATCCTAATACAAATCATAAGGCATGGAAGACCAGTGAAGAAGATGCAGAAATATTAGTTGTGTGCTGCCCTCCCTGGGCAGAAGATGATGAGATTCTTGTTGAATAATTACCCGCCAATTACTCCGGTCACATCCACTATTCTTGATGCTATCATGTTGAATATCAGCATTACTGCTCCTGCAATTAAGCAATAAAGTACCGTGCTTCTTATGAGATTGTGTCCTAGTGCATTTTTCTCTCCTAGTTTGTCTGCACCATTTTCAATTCCATTAGAAAGTTGTGTAAGCAAATAAACTATTTGAAATACATAGATTCCTATTACTGCCTGGAAATAATACGTTGGGATGCCGTCTCCAAACAAAGAAGCAATGTCTGTTATCTTTCCCCCTAGTTCTGAAGATCCTAGGTTTTGGATATTTCCAGAGAGCACTCCTAAGATGTACGTTATCATTGATGTTATTCCAATAACAACTCCAGATATTGCTGGCGTAAGAAAATGAATTTGCGATTTCATGTCAGATATGACGTCTGCCATTAAGTCTTTTAGTCTCTCATTTACTTTGTGTATCTCCTTGATATATCGAGAGATATTCATGAGTGCTTGCGCAGCGATGATTGGCCCTTTTCTTATGCTCTGTATCAATACCTGCATAGAGCTTTGTATGATATTAGATGGAAAGTAGACTAGTGCTCCTGTTTTTGGGTTGAATATCGCTTCCTTGACACTCATTCCTAGTTTTGATATGTTGTCAGCCACTAGTTTGAAGAAATTTCCGCTTGTTGTGTCTCCCATGACACTTGCTACTTTTTGGAATGCTATCTCTGCAGGAAGTCCGTCTCCTAGTCTGTTTCCTAGCTGGAAAAGTGCAGATGCAAATTCATCTTCTAGTTTTTTAGTCTGTTCTCTTATCTTGATTATGTTTTTGCTTCTTAATCTGTAATAAAGCCCTATGCTGAATGCTAGTGATAGCGGGAAGAATAAGCTCAGCAAGGCTGCCCCAAGTCCAAATGGCCCTATTATTTTTCCTTGTACTGTGTTGCTCATCCTGTACTCTAATACTTTGATTCCAAAAGGCAGGTTGATGTCAAATCCTGGTGAAGGGTTCAGTGTGTGTAATATTAATGGGGTGAATGCTATCAATGCGCAGAATGCCCCTATTATTACGCAAATGAATATTGGTTGTATCTGCAGCTCAAATCCGCCAAGATTCACAATAATATTTTTGTATTTCTTTAATTCTGGATTAATTTCAGAAATGTCTGTATCTCCATACCCTGTTGGTCTCTTAGACAGTATGCTTTTGCCTAGGTAATAAACAACAACAGG
>JAHWHC010000022.1 GCA_019323555.1 Candidatus Woesearchaeota archaeon | reverse complement strand
GAAAGAGCACAGGCAGTGGATGAAATGCCTCATCTGATTGAGAGAAGTTATGATGGCAGAGGTATTCCTACTGCATATCGTCTTAATGCTAAGATAGTTGATGTTGTTGAACAGGATGATGAGATTACTTTGTCAATTAAGGGATCGCCTATAACACCTGAAGAGATTAAAGCCTGCAATATGGACAAATTGATTAGAAAGCTCTTATCTTTTGGTGATGGCGAAAAAGCTTAAATAGCCTTGTTCTTTTAGTGTGTAAATGCACCACCTAGCAATCCTTTCAAAAAAGTGGAAACTTCTTGATTTAATTCTTAATGGCCAGAAGACTATAGAAAGTAGATGGTATCAAACTAGAAGAACTCCTTGGGATAATATAAAGAAAGGAGATACAATCTTCCTAAAGAACTCAGGTGAACCAGTCACTGCAAAGGCAGAAGTAAGTAAAGTCCTGCAATTTGACTTGAAACAAACCACTCCTGAACAAATACTGAAAATATACGGAAAAAGAATCTGCATAAACAGTTCTAAAGGATTAGAAAACAAGAACTACTGCATCTTGATCTTCTTAAAAAACCCTAAAAGAATCCCTCCTTTCAACATCAACAAATCTGGCTACGGTAACATGTCTGCTTGGATTACCGTCCCTAACATAAACAATCTAAAACACTAATCTTTTTAAATAATCTTTATTTAACTAGAATCATGAGATTTGAAAGGTTGGAGTATCTAAGAAAAGAAGGAGAGCACGCTCCTGATTTTAGGGGCAGATTGACTTATGTTTCTGAACAGCTTCCGCCATTAAGGGCTTATTTTCATAGGTCTGGTTTTGGTGGGGCATTTACTGATGGCGTTGATTCTGTAGAGACCGTAGCAAAACATCATTTGATAAAAACTTTGTCTGGAAATCCGCATCTTTTTAAGCGCGTTGATTTCATGATTGCTGCTTTATGGGGCAAGGATGGCTATAAGATGATAGACTTGGCAAGATGGGTTGGTCTGGAACCAGGAAAATGGCCAGGCAATCCTGAACTTTTGGATATTATCGTCTTCAAGAATGAAGTGTATATGCCTCAGATTCCAGAACGGACTTGCGAAGACAGCATAATAGTATTTGGAGAAGAAGGAAAATACAGGAGAACAACAAAAGACTTGACAGACTTCATGGAGCACCCTCCTGATATTGAGGGGCTTGTTAAGCATTAATTCTTATCAGCAACTTTCTGGCATTTGTCGCAGTATATCTGTTTTGCTTCTGCTTTTCCAACTAAGAATCTCTCCTTACACAGTCTGCAATGCTTCACCACGTTATAATCTACCATTTTAAAACACAGAAAATCTCTGATATAGTAAAGAATATGTCTTTCTTTATAAGTCTATGCCTACTTCGTCCTATATCTGGTAAATAATCCTTCCATCTGCATCCCGTTCTCAAGCATCGCCCTAACACCGTCTAGTTCTGTTCTGGATACAATCATTGGATCAAGTAATCTTTCAATTATGGCTGCAAACATCTCTCCATGTAATTGTTTTCTTACCAGGTCATAATTTATTGGGTCTCCTTCATAACTAAGTGCTGCATTGACAAATTCTATCTTAGTACTGCACGTGTCAAAGACACTTGTTGTTTCCCCGTCAGCATTTATGCTGTCATATGGTGCCATGCCAGTAAGTAAATGAGCAATAGAATGTGCCAAAGCCCCATAGTCCCCGCGTTTAAGTATTGTTTTTATCCTGCTTAGGGGAGTATCTGCTCTAAAGCCTCCTTTAGTGGCATCTTTGTTTTTGTAGATGTCAATTAGCACTTGTTTTGGTAAATACGCTGGTGAGCCCATCACTTGTGCACTGCGAACATGCTTTTCATCTGCCAGCTCAAGTGCTGTTCCTAGGTCAAACAATACAGAAGCTAGTTTACCATTTCTATGCGTAGCCATTGAGTTTTGGTATTTGATATCCCTGTGCACTATATCCATTGAGTGCATGAATTCAAGGGCATGAAGTGTATCCCATGTATAAAGAGCAACCCTTGTTGAGTGCTGCCCTTCGCTTGCTGCTGCCTCTAGTGCTGCGAGTTTGTAGAATCTTGTTGTTCCTGATCTTTTGCGTGTTCTCTGTATCTGTTTTTCAAGCATCTCCAGCACTGCAAAGGTTAAGTCCCCTTTTCTGCAGTCAAGCATCTGTATTATGTGCGGTGCCTGTACCCAGCCGTTTTTTAATTTTGATTGCGTGAGCCATCCTATCTTGATGCTTATGTCCATCTCATTTTTTAGTCTTGTTTTTGATTCCCCGTTTGTCAGGGGGACTTTTATTATGAATTCCTGGCCATTTTTTTCAGCTTTGTATACAGCTGCATCTGCTCCTTGGCCCATGGACTCGCCTATCCTGTATTCCTCTATCATCCCTGTCTCTGCTATTACTTCCAGCTCTCTGCTTATGTCTGTGCTGTCAGGGATATCCTCTTCTAAGGGCAGTGTCAGCTGTCCTTTGGATTCTTTTTTCAAAAGCGCCGCGTCTGTGCTTAACTGCTGTTTTTCTCGCTGTTCTCTGTACCAGCGGAGCATTTCCTCTGCCCAAAAACTTCTTTTTGTCATATTTCTCCTCACACAACCTTTTTTATAGTCACTTAACAGTAATAAATAAGCGAATTATCCTTTATAAAGTTACTGGTAAAAAAAGAAAAAAAATAAAATTTTATTTTTTCTTGCCCTTGCTTTCTTTTTCAGGCTTGCCTTTTTCTTTGTCGTCTTCGTCATCGCTTTCCTTGTCTTTTCCCTTTCCTTTCTTGTCTGAGTCGTCATTATCTGATTCGTCAGCATCGTCAGCTTCATCTTCAGCATCTTCTGCTTCATCTTCAGAGTCTTCTTCAGCAGCGCCCTTCTCTTTCTTAGCTTTCTTTGGCTTGTGGCCTGTTATCTTGATTTCCTTGCCTTCGCCTACAGCAGCTCTAACTTGCTCTTCAAGTGCAGTGATCTCTTCATCTGTCATTCCTTTCTCTGCTTTTATCTTTATTTTTGTCTTGTTCTTTTTCTCTTGTATCTGTATCTTGACTCCGTCTGCTGTCTCGCCCATGTTCTGGAACATTGTCTGGACTTTTGCCTGCTGTTCTGCTGTCAAGCCTTTTGTCTTTAGCATGTTGCCCTCTACTTTCTGGACAAGCATCCTGTGCTCATTTAATTTCTCTTCAAGCTCAACCTGTTCTGCAAGCTCTTGCTCTCCATCTCCATTGCCCATGGTTTCAAGTGTTTCTTCAACATCTGCCATTATTTCGTCGTGTACTGCCTGTGCTTCTTCAGCAGCCTCAACATCGTTTTCTGCAACCATTGCCTGGACTTCAAGCAGTCTCTCTCTTGCATTCTCAAGCTCTTTTTTAGCTTCTTCTGATTCATCAAATGTCAGAAGCAGATCTAGTCTTTCAAGAGCTAGGTCAAGGTTCCACAAGAAACTGTCTGGTGTTGTTCCAGCTTCTTCAATTTCTTCTGCAGGCACTTCCACTTCAACTGTTTCATTGCCTTCAGCTGATGTTTCTTCTTCAGCAACTTCTTCTGTTGCATTGGTTTCAGCAGGTTCTTCTGCTGGTGTTTCTTCTTCAGCAGGTTCTTCTGCTGCAGTCTCATTTGCCGGCTCCTCAGCTGGCGTATCATCAACTGGTGCTTCAGCTGTATCATTTGTTGGTTCAGCAGGTTCTTCTGCTGGTGCTGTATCATTTACAGTCTCGTTTTGAGCAAATGCCATTGGCACGATGCTTAATATGAACATCATTGCCACAAGCAGTGCAGTTAGTTTTCTCATTTTGTTATACCTCCATTTAAACTTCATATTACCTATATAGATTAGAAACTACTTAGTTATTGTCACTGAAACACTGCTTTAGAATCAAAAAACAAGCCCTAAACAGCCTTCTTACAGTTCCCTATTGTTCCAGAAGCCTTATTTCAAGAATACTATGTTCTTTTTGCCTCTTTTCTCTTTATGGATTACTTTTCTTTCTTCAAGTTCCTTTAGAAGCCTGGAGAGGTGTGCTTTTGAAAATCCAGTAATAACCCGTAATGTGCCCTGCTCGCACTCTCCCTCTTTCCTCTCAAGTATCGTGACTATCTGCTCT
>JAHWHC010000021.1 GCA_019323555.1 Candidatus Woesearchaeota archaeon | reverse complement strand
TGTTCGGCTAGAAGATTTGTGCGCGCTCGGTCTTCCAAAATATCTCACTGACCTATTTCTAGGCCTCGATTGGGATTCACCTCGTCATTGCGCTTTGCACTAAAACATAATAGAATTCAGGAGTATTTAAAGTAATCGGAAATCAACACAAACCCTGTAAACACCCGGGGCGTAGTGTCCGGCCTTAGCTATTTTAATTATTCTGCACTTCTTCTTGTGCTTCTTGCACTCCTCAAGAATTGTTTTACGGATATCAGCAAACTCTTCTTCTCTGCCAAAAGTATAGAAATGAATAATTGTTCCTTTCTTAGCAGCCTTGAAAGCAGTACCAAGAAAAGTCAAAGAAGTCTTAGGCATTGGCATCAAGATCCTGTCAAACTTTTTCTTTAATTTAGGAACAATATCAATAACATCGCCTTGGAATAACTTTATTTTATTCTGTAATTTGTTGAGCTTCACGTTTTCTTCTCCAAACTTATGAGCAACAGGATTAAGCTCAACACCATAAACAATCTCTGGCTCTGCATTCCTTGCAATAACCAAAGGATAGGGGGCCACACCAGAAAACATGACAAGAACCTTTTCCTTAGGCTTGACCAGCTTAGCAACACGCAACCGCTCTGTGCCTAGCCTAGATGAAAAATAACATTTCTCCAGATCAACCTTTATCCGCACACCAGACTCCTTGCACTCTGCAACCTTTGTCTTCTCTCCGCCGATAACATCCAGTTTCTGTCTCCTGTACTTTCCATAATGGATTCCGCTTTTCTTGACAACAGTCTTGACAGGCTTGAACAACTGAATCATTGTCTCTGCGATAATTTTCTCTTTTTTCTTCAATTCTTCAGGAATCTCAATAATCGCGACACTGCCCACCACATCAAAACTAGAGGGCACCAATGCTATTTCTTTTTTGGTAAGCTTTTTTTCCAGAGCCTGTTTTAGGGTAGTCATATTGCAATCACAAAAACACCTACAAGCATTATGCAGCAAGCAAGTGCCTTATGAAAAATCCTCTTTTCCTTAAAAAATTTGCCACTTAACATAACTGTGAACAGAGTAGACAGTTTCTTGACAGGAGCTGCCAGGCTCACAAAAGTCATAGATATTGCGAAAAAATATGTTAAATTAGACAGATTTGCAAACAAGGCATTTCCAATAAGCCATTTCCCTGAAGTCCTGTACGCATGAATAATGTCCTTGAATCCCCCATAAAAAAAGACAGTTATTGTAATGAAAAAAAATGTCTGAAAACAGTAGTGATAAAACAACAATGTAAAAGGGGATATTGAATCAATAATAAATTTTTCACCCATTGCTATGACTGCAGACAAAAAAAAGCCAAAAAACAAGAAACCTATATTTTTTGTATTAAACAGCTTAACAAAAGGGGAAAACCAGTGACCTGAATGCTGCTCTGCCTCGAGATAATATGTCCCGAAGATCAAAAGCCCAACCCCGAACATGTGCTTGGAAGAAATATGCTCTCCAAGCAAAAAAAATGCAAGTATAAGCAAAAAAATAGGGGTCAAGTTGCTCAAAGGGGCAACAATAGATAGCTCTGTGTGCCTATACGAACGTGCAATATAAATCAGAGCAACTGCGGTTGTGAGAGAGATCAAAAAAATAAATGCAACAATCTGCAGCGGAATCTTAAAAACAATAAACGGCGCAAAAAACAGCATAAAGGACAGCTCAAGAATCTTAAAAGCAGACAGGTATTCAGAGGTGTGCGCATCTTTCAAAGCCCTTTTCTTGAAAAGCAACCCTATTGAACCCAGCACTGCAGATACTAAAATGAATATCAACCACACTTCCATTCTCAAAAATCACCTAACTTTTTTTGCTGTTTTTTCTCTCTTTCTTTCAAGACAGGCTGCAGGGTCTTCTCAACCCTTTCAGCATTAAAATCATGCTTGTCAACCAATAATTTAATTATTTTTTGTTTATCCGGGGTATTAAACTTAATCTCATACTTATCTGTAACCTTCATCTTCTTTATCAAATAAAAAATATCTGTCCACGGCACATCATTATGCTCATCCCACTTGACTGCCTCAAACAAATCATCAAAATCCTCGTGCTCCTTGACAAGCTTAACAGCAGTCTTAGGGCCAATACCTTTTATGCCCGCAGGATTGTAATCAGTACCAACAAGCATTGCAAGAGCAATCAACTTATCCTGGTCAATGCCCATATTATTAAGATTCTTTGCAAGATCAATAAACTCTGGCTTGATAGTGGTGTAAGCCAGGGCACCAACCTTCTTTCTCCTGCCTGCAATAGAAAGATTTCTCACAAGACGGTCAGCACCATGCACCAAAGAATCAAAATCCTGCGAAACAACTGCCCAAGCCTTGTTCTGCCTGACAATGTGCGCAGCCTGCGCCTCTCCCTCAGAAGGGGCCTGAACAACAGGAAGCCCCAATGCCTTAACTAATTCCTTTGCCTGATCAACCATGTCGCCTGTCAAGTATGCAAACCTGCCGCCATACTTCTTCATGGCTGCAAGATCTTTCTGCGCCACGGCTTCTTTATACTTCATCTTCGCCTCTGTCTTGAGCTTCCTACGCTTCTCAAGCTCAGCTGTCTTAAGCTCTGGCTTCTCTCCATCAAAAACAAAAACAGGCTTCAAGCCTTTAGACATGAATTTTGTTGTTCGATTAAACAACCCGATAAGATGCGAAGTAACATTGCCTCTGCTATCTGTAAGAGGCTTGCCGTCAGGAGTCCTTATAGTGGTAAGAAACTGATAAAGCATATTAAAACTATCAACTGCAACAATCCTCCCTTTTAGATCATCCAAGCCAATAGTCTCTCTAATCAAGAGATCCTTGAGATTGACGCCCATTATATTTTCTTAACAGCAACGCCTTTAAAATCTTTACTAATTTTTTCAGCGCCTTTAGTAAGATTTCCAGTAGTCAAGAACAAGACAGGGAGCTTAATCAGCTGGCCCTGCACAAAAGCATTGTTCAAATCAGCCTCTCCGACCCGCTTTTTATCTTTTGCATGACAATAATATGTCAGAGGACCCACAGAAGAACCAATCTCCACAATGAACTCCAGCTCAGATTTTCGCTTCTGCTCTAAATTCTGAATAACAGTGATGTCATTATCAGCAAAATACTTCTTAATATTATCTAAAAATGCATCAGCGCCTTTCATTGCAGCAGGCACAATCATCTCCTTAATCTTGTCAACAATCCTCTTCTGAGTCTCAACTTTTTTCTTTTTAACTTTCTTGGGCTTTGACTTAACTTTTTTATCTTCTTGCTCAGGTTCTGGCTCAGGAGACTGCGGCTCAGGAGCAGGGGGCTGAGGAACAGGCTCTGGAGGAACTGGCGCGGGTGTTGCAGGAGCAGATTCTGGGGCAGGGGCCTGGCCAGTAAGCATTGCGCGAATAATGGGCTCTGCTTCTGAATCTGGCAGCAAGTACCATTTCCAAAAAATCTCTTTAGTCTCTCCAAAAGAAACCTCCAAAGGCCGTGAAAAATCCTTGATATTCTTTATGCACACCCTTGATAAGGGATCCAGGGCATTTTCTCTTAAAACTTTTTTCTCTTTAAGCAACTCATATGCTTTTCTGTCTTTCTCATTTAAATAAGAAGAATAATTCTGGAGCTGCTCTGCCTGATTAGGATCATAATACAAAGGAGTAGAGCCAACATTAACCTTAGATATCTTCAGCAATCCCTTTTCCACCATCGCAGAGAGCATTGCAGAGGCTATCAAGGAATCCTTGCCAACAGCCTTAGCTACCATGGTAGGAGTAAGGGGGGCGTTCCTGGCCATAGCAAGAATCTTGTCCTGGTAATCCATAGACAAAAGAAAAGACAGGCTATGTATAAATAGATTATTGTGATAGAGAATTATGGTCTGAGCCAGCGAACTTCCCAGTAACTAACATCGCC
>JAHWHC010000020.1 GCA_019323555.1 Candidatus Woesearchaeota archaeon | reverse complement strand
ATAATCATGGCTTGTGATCCTGTAAAAAAGAGGTTAAAAGATTTTGATGATTTTGAAATCAGAATTGCCACAATAACCGGTGCAGAGATGCACCCTACAAAAGATGAATACATATTGCTTCTTGATTTAGGCCCTGTAGAGAGAGACATACAGGTAGTTGCTGACCTGAAAAAAAGCTACAAAATAGAACAACTCATAGGAAAACAGTGTGTTATTATCTTGAACATATGCTCTGAAACAGTCGATAATGTAGAAAGCACTGCATTATTGCTTGTTACAATGCACAATGGAAAACCAAGACTGCTTAAACCAGACAAAAAAGTGCTTACAGGAGTCAAAGTGTACGGCATGATGGACAGCATGAGAACACACATGGCAGAGCCTGGCAAGGAATAAGAAAACTTACTAAAAATCAATTGTTTAGAAGTTCTCAAAACACTTTGTGTTTTTGGTAACCTTTATAAATCAGAGATTACTTTCCAAACATAGATGGGTAAAAAGAAAGCAGTCAAGAAAACAACTAAGAAAAAAAGTTCTAAGAAGATTGGAACTTCCGAAGAAGTTCCAAATTCACAGAGCGTACGTTCTGTGAAGGAAGAAACAGCTGTCCAGCCAGAGATAAGCATAGGCTTGATCGGCCATGTTGATCACGGCAAAACAACATTAGTCAAAGCACTAACAAACAAGTGGACAGACACTCATTCTGAAGAGATAAAGAGAGGAATCACAATAAGACTTGGTTATGCAGACATGAGCATATACAAATGCCCAAAATGCCCTGAACCAGACTGCTATACAGTTCATAAAAAATGCATGAAGTGCGGAAGCGAGACAGAACTATTGAGAAAAGCTTCACTAGTGGATGCACCAGGACACGAAAGCCTGATGGCAACAATGATCTGCGGAGCAAACATAATGGACGGCGCGATACTATTAGTCGGCGCAAATGAAGAGTGCCCGCAGCCTCAGACACAAGAGCACTTGATGGCACTGGAAATAATGCACATAGACAAAGTGATAGTAGTGCAAAATAAAATAGACCTGATAGATCAAGCAGATGCTGAAAAAAATTACAAGCAAATCAAGGATTTTCTCAAAGACACAAAATACAAAGATGCACCAATCATTCCGATAAGTGCGTTGCACTCAATCAACATAGATTTACTCTTGCAAACAATACAAGAAAAAATTCCAACACCAAAAAGAGACCTGGAAAAAGATCCTGTCATGTTCGTGGCAAGAAGCTTTGACATAAACAAGCCAGGAGCTGCTCCAGAAAAACTGCTGGGCGGCGTCTTGGGCGGAGCAATTAAACAAGGGAAACTAGAGACAGGAGATGAAATAGAGATACTTCCAGGATATTCTGTGGGAGATAAAAAATGGAGGCCATTAAAATCAAAAATAACCAGCCTTATGGCAGGCGGCGCATCAATGGATGAGGTTCACCCAGGGGGAAGCATGGCAGTAATGACAGAGCTAGACCCGTCTATTGTCAAATCAGACCAGTTAGTTGGAAGTGTTGTTGGAAAGCCAGGAAAACTTCCTCCAGTGTGGTACAACCTAAAACTTGAGACACACTTACTGGAGAGAGTGGTTGGAGCAAAAGACAAACTGGTTGTTGAGCCAATCAAAAAAGGAGAGATGTTCATGCTTAATGTAAACTCAGCTGCAACAGTGGGAATTGTAAATGAACTAGGCAAGAATCAAATAGAGTGCACACTGAAGAGACCGATCTGTGCAGAGAACGGAGCAAAAGTCACAATAAGCAGAAGAGTCGGGCAGAGATGGCGTTTGATTGGATACGGCACAATAAAAGAATAATTTAAATATAACCATAGTTTATAAATAAAAAAAGAGGTTGAAAATGGGCTATATCGTAGAAGTATTAATACCCGCTGTTTGGGAAAGACTTGTTGAACTTCTATCTGCACCAGCAGTTAATCCACAGATGATCTGGATAATAGCCCCGCTTATCGTCACATTATTATTGATGACATTCTACTTTGGAAAATGGACCAGAGAGGAGATAGGATGGAATACTGCTGTCGGCAACAGCATTGTACTGCTATTTGTTTCAATTGATTTGTTTCGTTATGTCTTTGACCTGTCAGTGCCAGGCTCAATCATAAATTATGAACTGCATCCAATAAGCACAATAATTTGCATACTTGTTGCAATCGAGGCAGTAACACTCATGTTTACCAGTTTTTTCAAAGCGCTTCCAAAAACAATCACGTTCTTCCTATGCGCACCTCTTCCAGTGAACCTGCAGGCATACCTTGCAATAAGCATAGTCTATACAAACATCACACTAGACTGGTTCACACTATTGGCAGCGATTGTATTGTTCGTAATCCTGTATTTCTTTATTAAAATACTGCAGCTTGGCGAGAGAACATTCATACAGCTCGCACGCAAGCAATCAATAGAGGAACTGGATGAAGAGAAAAGACTTGCAAGAGCAAAGATTAAAGAGGCAGAGGAAGAGAAAAAAGAACTAAAAGAGATTGAGAAAAAAGAGAAAATCGCAGAAAAAACACTTAAGAAAGCTCCTTCTAAAAAATCAAAAAAGAAACGCAAATAAAATTATTCTAACCTAGCCCACTTACGAGCGATCTCTTCAGCCAAGCGTTTATTCTTTATAGAAGTTTTCTCAAGAATATTGCTTCGAATCTGCATGCGCAGCGTAATTTTATCTTTTACAGACATTATCCAACACCCCCTTTAATAAAAAAATAGATGGAAATCAAATGATTTCACAGAATCAAAGATTCTGTGAATTTGGAAATCTTAAGCAGATTTCCAATGTATCATTTAAGATTTCCAATTTTCCAACTTATTTGGCTTTGCCAAGGATTCTAAAGACTTTTGTTCCACAGTGCGGGCAAACACCTTTCGCTGCCTTCATCTTGTTTTTCATAGTGACTTCCTTAGCATCCTTCATTTTGACCTGTTTCTTGCATTTCATGCATCGGCCTTCATAGTTCTTTTCTGCCATTAGTAATCACCCCTTGTATACTATTTCAAAACATAAAAAGTATATAAATGTTTTTATTTCAAGAAAAAAAGCCTTAAAGGTCTACAAATATATGATGTTTCTCTTTTCCGCCTATTTCTGCCAAAATACGCTTGTTAATGATTTTTTCAGGGTCAGGCATCAGTTTTATGCGCTTTTTAAGGTCATTGAAGCTCTCAAAAGGCTTTTCATTCCGCTTTTCAAGTATCTCCCACATGTGCTTCTTGCCCAGACCTGGCAGTAATTCCAGTTGGTGCATTCTAGTAGTAAGAGACTGCGCACTATTGAAAAATTTCACAAAAGTTGGTTCTTTCTTCTTCACAAGATCCTTTACAACAAACTCTAATTCAGTCTTAGCAGTTGATGTAAGCTTGTCTACAGGCAGTTTTCCGATGATATGATGTATCTTGTCTCTCTTGCCCTCTCCTATGTATACTTCCTCATAAGGCTGCAGAAATATATCTTTCTTAGGTACAAGCTCTAGAAGGACAAATCTTTCTTTGCCAATTGCCTGAACAATAGGACTTTTCTTGTGACTAGGTCTTTTATCGAATGGATAACCATGCGGCAAGAAATCTAGAACAATAGCTGTTTCTTCCTTTAAAGCCCTCTGGTCTACTGGCTTTGCAACTCTTTCTTGTTCTTTCGCTTCCATGGTTACTATACTCCTTAACTAGTCGTATTCTCATCTGATAAAGCCCTATAAATGGCAGGAGTATATAAACTTTATGACTTACTAGACGTGGGTGACAGAAAAAGAACATTGTTTGCTGCGCAGGGAATTTTAACAAAGCTTTTATACTTATATGCAAAAAATAATGATATGGACATTGATGAACTGCTGGAAAAGTGCAGAGAAAACCTCAGATTAATAGACAATTATTACATACCAGAAAAAGTCAAATTTGCTAAACTAAATGCATTTCTGAAAGAAGTAATTAAATTCAATTACAGCCAGATAAAAATATTAGATGCAAGCCTGCAGTCAGTATTTGACGTAATATGCAAAGACCTAATAAAACAATGCAGGGTGTTCATACAGAATCCTGATAAAAACGTGATTGATGCAAGAAATTTATTGAACCTTATCCTAAGCATTGAAACATACCTTAAAGACATCTCCCGCCTGCCTTGGAAACTTGGCAGAAAAGTATCTTTTTTTGAAAAGATACGTATCAAAAGAATTTTAAGGAGAAAACTTCACAGTGCCTATGACCCAAAAAACAAGCGCCCTGTCAGAGGAACACATGTAAAAATCGTTCTTACAGGAAGCCTGGCAAGAGGATATTCTGACTGGAAACTGATAAACGGCGGCAACATACCCGCGCCAACAGATTACAGCATACCTGCAGAGTACTTGACAAGATCAAAGACAGTGTATAAGCAGCTTGATGAAAAATTGCTTCTTCCTCTGGAGCTCAAGAAACAAATGTCAGACGTAGACATACTTATCCAAAACGAGGTTATTTTTGATTCTTTATCCAAAGAATATATGTTCAAGGTATGGGGCTCGTTCAAGCTAGGGGAGCCATACCCTACAGGACTTGGCGGAAGCCCTATTCTAAAACAACTTCATCAAGCCTTACAAGGCATAAAAATTGGGGGCATAAGAGGAAGATGGGTTAACTTTATTGTTGTGAGAGATGAAAAAGGATATAACAGATACATGGCAGACAGAATGGCAGAGATTGCGAAAGTTGAGGAGAAATCAGGCAAAGAAATTGATGCAACAGACGTAGTTCTGCTAGATGAAGTGATACAATAAATCAGATACTAATTACTTGATAAGATAGAGAACTCTTTTTCTCATTAAATTCAGAAAGCCCAACAACATGCGTTTCGCCAATCTTGCCTTCAAGACTTGCATCGTGCAGGTGACCCATGAAAACATGTTTTGGTTTTAGAGTAGAAACGAGATTGCGCGCAGGTGTTGGATTGCCTTTCATAACTCTCTGCGGGACGTGTTGTTCCCTACTTATTTCAATGCCTGAAACAGGCTTAATCCAGTCGTGAAAAAGCAAGATGTCTGTATCTTTTCCTTCAAGTTTTTTAATGTCTTCTGCACGGTAATATTTCCAATCATAGCAAGGTTCTGTTTCAAGAGGGGTTTTGAATTTGTCTGTCTTGAAAACACCAGTAAGGCCGCTGACTTTCACGCCTTTTACGTCAATCTGGCCTGCACGCCCAAGATAATAGATATTAGGGGCAACAAAACCACCATCATTATGCTGCTGCAGAAAACCCCATGCTTCGTGGTTACCTCCGATAAAAATAGTTAAGAAAGGTGCTTGCTTTAAACCTGCGAAATATTGAGGAAAATCACCGACACACTGATATTTTGGCGGTGCATAGTGATGCCTTAAATCCTCTTTAGTGCGAGCTGTATTAAAATCACCAACTTGTAGAACACCGTCTATCTGAGCTTGGTTTTCTTGCTCCCATTGCAGAGCAGTTTCATACATCATATCCTGTCTGCCATGGATGTCCCCGAAAATAGCAAAAGTTACCACAAACACCAAGAAAAAGGCGAAGATTTATAAAACTTCTTAAAAATAACCACTAGAAAGTCATAACAAAATTAAACGAATTCTGCAACTGCTTTTGCAATCTTCTGCATGTCTTCTTTTTTCACTGCGATTGCGTATCCTTGAAGAACAAACTTGACATCTTTCTCAGTTGTTGGCATGATGTCTGCCAGTTTTGCAATCTGATGCTCTCTTAATCTAGGAATTTTCAAAGATTCTAATTTTTTAACTAGTTCTGCGGATTTCTTTGAGTCAGAAACAATCTGATTAAGGTAATCCTCTGTTTTCTGCGCCCTGAAGTTCAACTCTTTATGATCTTTTCTGATCTTCTTCAGCTCATCCTTTACTTCAGCAGCAGTTATTGGACTCTCATTCAGAACTTTTATCTTCATTTTAACCTCGCAAGATGGATGGGGTGCACGATAAGATCTTTTGGCTTATTGCCATCAAGTATTTGAACTTTGTAGCAGTCGCCTTGTTTTGCTGTGATTATGCCTGTCCTTCCATGAAATCTTAAGTGGTATATTCCTTTCTGGACAGCTGGCTCTGCCTTAAGAGTTACTTTGTCACCATCTTTGTACTCTGCAAAGTACTTTGTCAAGCTGATCTTTCCTCTTTCTCTAAAATGCTTTGACATCAGCTTTCTGGTCTTTCTCCTATAACTTCCCCGTCTATTTGCCATGTGGATTAGAAAGTAATGTGCTATTTAAAAAGGTTATGTTTTTGCACGACAGAGTTGCATTAAAAACAAAAATCAAAAGATTTATATACATGCACACTTATACTATTCTAAAGTAAAGAGAGTTTAAAAAGAGTCATTATTTCGTCGAGGAGGTTGAAAATATGAAGAATTTTTTCTCATCCATAAAGGCCAAAATTACCAGTCCTAAGTTTGAGGAACTAGATGAAGAAGAAGGCTATGTGGAACTAGATTCAGACGCTCTAGAGCCAAGGACAAAAATATTAGTGAGGCCTTTTATCCTAGAAGACTTTGAAGACATGAAACCAATCCTTGATTCCTTAAGAGAAGGACACACAATTGCTTTGGTCAATATCAAGCCAT
Source organism: Candidatus Woesearchaeota archaeon (assembly GCA_019323555.1). Lineage (GTDB taxonomy): Archaea > Nanobdellota > Nanobdellia > Woesearchaeales > ARS49 > WJJT01. The sequence goes on along the minus strand of JAHWHC010000020.1, from coordinate 9,411 downwards.
TGAAAGAACGGGACTTGATTGAATTGAAGAGAGCTATTAACAAGCTGAAGAAGACAACAGACGCTATTGACGGCGAAATCGCAGGCTTTGGAGAGGATTATATTGTTGTGACACCTTCTTTTGCAACAATACACAAGACAAAGCACATGTCTGAAGTTCAGCAAGTGCAGTAAAGCGCAATACTGCGCTTCGTTTTAATTCTTAAATTGCTTATTATCCAGATTTATCTGCAATCGCGTATTTTATTGAGAACTTCGCAAGGCAGTATTGGCAATAGTAACATTTTTAAATTAAATTATTATTCTATTTCTTTATGAGCAAAAAAGAGCAGGCAAATGTGCTGAAAGGACAGATGTGTCCTATGTGCAGGAACAAAACATTGACCTTAAGTGAGGCTGAGACAGAGGTTCCTTTCTTTGGAAAGCTGTTTGTGTTCTCTATGAAATGCGAATCCTGCAAATTCTTTAAGTCTGATGTTGAGGCTGCAGAGCAAAAAGAGCCCTGCAAATGCACGATAGAAATCCAGGGCAAACCTGACTTGAACATTCGTATTATCAAAAGCGCAGAGGCAACTGTAAAAATACCTCACGTAGGATCAATAGAGCCAGGACCTGCATCACAAGGATTTGTGACAAATGTTGAAGGCATCATCAATAAGATCAAAGAGCAGATTGAATACATCAAAGAGGGTGAAGAAGATAATGCTGCAAAGAAAAAAGCAAAGAACCTCTTGAAGAAATTACAGAAAGTTCTCTGGGGCAATGAGAAGCTCAAGATAATCATTGAGGATCCAACCGGCAATTCTGCAATTATTTCTGATAAGGCTGAAAGGAAGAAATTAAAGTAGTCACTTTGTAGTGATTACAAATACAAAGTTTTATAAACCACGACAATATTATTCTCTACAACAGTAAAATTTATATAGGGGAACTAGTATACGGAAAGGTATATTGGCAATGGACGAAGAATACGATATCAACAAAGACCCAGCATATCAACTCAGCAAAGACGAGAAAGGGTACAGAATAAGAGTAGATGGCAGAGGGTGGCTTTTTGCAACTAAAGATGACAAGATAGTTCATTCCTCATTCATAATCACAGACAGGAATATCTTTTGTACGCTTAAAGAAGGCGATGATGCAGTAATTTTAGTGGGAAACAATCCTAAAACAACTCATCTCGAGGAAGTTGTCGGGACACAAATCCAAATATATGACAATCCAAGATTAAAAACAAGAATTGGAGAGAGCTTGTTCTATACAACTGAACAAGGGAAAAAAGAACCATTACCTTTGGCAGTGGAATTAAGAAATCTAGTAAGAAACAGACTGGCGAAGAAAAACGGCAAAAGCCCAAGCATGGACGAAATACTTTGCGCTGTTAATGAATTAAGAGACGGCTCACTAGAGGAGCAGGCAATCTATGGACTTTTCAGGAATCACTTGATTGATAATGGCTTCATGCCAGTCGATGAAACTGGAAGGCCGTATGACCTTTCATTGATGTTTATACCTGAATTTGATGTTAATACCGTAGTAGACTGCCCAGATGCAGAACTAAAGAATTTTGTCTTGTCATACTACCAGCTCAACAGAGAAGATACAGAAGAAATGAGATCATCTGATTTTATACGCTGCATGAACAAAATGAAAGTAGCTGCTCCACAGCTTTTTGTACAGCTCCACAATTATCTCGCTGCAGAAGGCCACATCCCTTCAAAATCACCTATGCTTGCTGAGCTAAATCTTACTGCTGAGCAGATAGATTACTTAAGACACCTAAAAACACCAGCAGTTGATGCTGCAGTTTGCCACATTAACAATGTAATATCAGAAACACTAAAGGCAAAGACAGGAAAAACATTGATATTTTGGGACATACGCGATCAAAGTTCTGAATGGATAGCAAAATATGCACAGCAAATAAACAGAACAATTGCAACAATGAGATTTGGAGATGTTAGCGACCAACAAGACTACTATGACTTCTGCATAGCAATATCTGAATTCCAAAACACGATACTTGCAGAAAAACCAAGCAAGCCAGACAGAAGAAGAGCTATGTTTGAGAGAGCTCGCCAACACTCAAAAGCCAAGCTAGAGTCAAGAGTGAAACCTTAGGTCTTTCTTCTTTAACAAGAATTTCTCGCAGATTTACCTGTTCTTGATTAAAAGCAGACTCTAGCTCTTCAGGAAGATCCACTTCTGGATGAGATTTAGCAAGATATTGTTCTTTTGTGTAGACGCCATGCTCTACAAGCGCTTTGTATAAGCTATTGCCAAGGACCGGGTATGCTTCCTTCACCTCTCTCTGAGACGGAGTGTGATCATATTCTTTTTCAACTAAAAACGCCGCACTACCTGCATCGACCATAAGCGAAGCAACACGATCTGAATCTGGGTAATCTTCCACTGCCTCAAGAGTATCAATAGAATCAGCTACATATAACGTAGTATCATCACTTAAAGTGTAAGACTCAACCCCCATTGCGTACCCCCTTTTTGACTAGACAGTGATGCGATTTTCAGGTATATAAATATTTCTAAAATTGGTATGGAGATAAGTATACCAACATAGGAAAAGCTTTAAATATGAGGTGCAAATACATAAAAATATGAGAGTCAAAAAAGAAGAAATGAAAGTCAAGCCAAAAACACAGTTATCAGAGGAATTCTTGGATTTAAGGACGATGGAGAACAACGTGATAATCCAGGAGCTTGAAGAGAACATCAAGCTGAGAGAAATGCCTATAGAGAAGCACATCAAAAAGAACTTAAGAAGATTCTAGTCCTAATTCAGTGATTAAAAGCACCAGCTTTAAATATCAACCACTTCTGATATTCTCTACAGCAAAAAAGAAGGGACAGAAGATGGCAGTAGATACAAGGAAACTGAGAGACATACAGAGAAAAGTCGCAAAAGAAGTGAGTGCGTCTGACGAACTAAAGCTTTCTGAGATAAAGACTGTTGCAGGATTTGATGTCACTTATTTTGGCGATAAGATTCTTTGCGCTGCGATCGTGTATGACCTAAAGAAAAAAGAGATAGTCGAAAAAAAACATTCTATATCTAAGATGCCTATGCAGTATATTCCAGGGTATCGTGCTTTCAGAGACGGGCCTGCAATATTACAGACTTATTATGATCTTGAGAGCGAACCGCAAGTGCTGATGATTCTAGGACACGGTGCTGCACATCCACTAAAATGCGGCTTAGCGACTTTTGTAGGGGTAGAGCTTGCAAAACCAGCAATAGGTGTTGCAAAGAAGCTTCTTGCAGGAGAGGTTGAGGGCGACAAAATAAAGATACTGACAGAGACAAGAGGAGAGATTGTCAAGACAAAAGAGCATGCAAAACCACTGTATGTATCTGTCGGAAACATGATGTCCCTAAAAAATGCAGTAGAATTAGTCAAGAAACTCAACATTCCCCCCCATAAGCTTCCAGAACCATTACATCTAGCGCACAGGCATGCAAGCACAGTTCTAAAGAAAGAGCGAGAAGATGGTAAAACTGAGTGATTTATACAGGAAATTAGCACAGCAGGATTTCAGGATATTCAAGTTCAAGAAAACTGGAGAAAATGGGAAAGGCCTTGAATTTCTAATGCACCATAGAAATGACCTGCTCAATCAAATAGATGCAAAAAAAAGAAACTCACGAGACTGGATAATCAACGACGTGCTTGAAAACGCACGCAAAAGACTAGCATACACACAAGAAGCAGAAGATATGGTTAAAAGAGCATATGCACAACAAAGAACCAAATGCGACAATTGCCTATTATACCTCAATTATCCGCATGACCTGCCTGAAGGCACTCAATTATGCGAAAGACTCGAATTTGACAGAAAACTAGAATCAGAAGAAGTGAGTGAAGAAGACCGTGTTGCTGCCGAAGAAATGCCTAAAGAAAAATGGTGCAACAAATACGAACCAATATTCCCTGATGAAATGGCATTGCCTCCTATTGAAAAAGAAATTGAAGAGATAAGTACCTGGCTGCAGGAAGAATTAAGCAAATTAGAACCAAAAAAAATATAAAGGCAGTTTCTAAATACTCTATTTAATGACTGAAAAAAAGAGTGTTGTACTTGCATGGATAGTTGGATGGATTGCAGCAGCGATATACATAACAGGACTTGCTTTCCTGGTGCCTTTTGTCATCCTATTACTATTTCCTCCAGAGGTATTTATACTGCCTCCAAATTTAGTTACACTCACGCTGATTGCCGTAGCATTTGTTATAATAAGCGCAGTCATCTTAGCAATGCAAAAGAAATCACTGGGAGATTCCTTTGTCTCCCTAGCAATAATGACCTTCTTGGTGTGCATAATCGCAGCACTGCTCGCGCTATTTGGGCAAGACAAAATACTGTCTTTCCTTGACTTCTTAGGAGCTTTAAAGCCGGTTGCAGAAGGATATGTGGCATACTGGGCCTATTTTGTCCCAAAAGTATGGATTTCAATAGCAGGGTATTTTGTATTAGGCGTGATTCTCTGGGTGGCTGGAAACAGAATCAGAAGAGAACAGCACCAGATAAGCCTCATGCAGCGGGTATTTGGCAAAAAAATAAAGATATTCAAATAAGCGTTCTGAGGCAAAATTTAAATACTATCCTCAACTCAAGGCTTCTAAGGTGGGATTTTGGCAAGATATGACTACTCTCTAGACATAGGCAAGTCCATAGAGACTGATGAGAAAATAAAAGAATTAGAGAAAGAGCAGCCAGAAGGCTGCTGTAATGCACCAAAACCGCCTGAAAAGTTCACAGGGGATGAGGCGCCTGCTGTAGAGGAAGAGCAACTGGAGAATGTCCCTGAAGAGCCTGAAAAAAAAGAAGAGAAGAAAGAAGAAAAAGTCGAAATAAAGCCGATAAGCTTTGAAAAAGCAAAACTTATTTCTGATTTTGAGCAAAAACCTAAAGAAGAACCAGAAGAAGAGGACGAAGAGCCAGAAGAAAGGGAGCCTGAGGAAGATGAGCAGGATGTAAATGAATTCCTTGAAGAGAGCTTCAGCAGGCAATCAAAAGAGCATGAAGAGATACAGAACAAGAAAAACAATAACAAAGAGATACTCATAGAACAAGAATCAAACAGAAAAAAATGGGTGATTACTGCAGTTGTTATATTAATAGCAATACTTGCATCTGCATTTGGGTATATTTACTTCAAAGAACCTGCACAGCCAACAGGGGCAGTAGTGACTCCTGAAATGATAAACCTCACGCAGATACTTCAAGAAAATGTGACAAATGAAACTATTGTTGAGCCAATAGTTGAGGAAAAGCCAGTAGAAGATGTGTCTGCGGAAGATATATTAGAAGACTTTACTGCTGCCTTAAAAGACTAGCGTATAAGTTTTTTGCTTCTGACAGTTCTATAATCCTGTTCTTGTTTTTATCTGCTTTTAAGCACATATCATACATCTTATCATCAGTGTTGATATTTGCGGCCAAGATATAATCCCCGATATATTCTGAAGCAATCCTGTCATAAAGGAATCTAACTTCTGTTCTGTTTTTTAGCACAAAATGAAGCCCTCTTGGGTAAATGCTGTTGCATTGCTCAACAACAGGCGCGATTCTCTGCTCAAGAACCTTGTTTTCCTTGTAAGACCTGTATAATTCCCTGCAGACAAAGGGAAGATTTAACAAAAGAGACCAAGCAATTATGCCTGCAGCAACCTTGGCTTTCATGAACCACTATAAGAAAACAGTATTAAAATGCCTTTTTGCAGGAAAACTGAAAATATTCCAGACAGATCGAAAGATTTTCAGAAAAGCCGCACACATTCTGGTGTGTAAAGAAACAATAGAAAAGTTTTCAGTATTTCCGGAACTAAACTAAATTAATCACCGCTTTGTTACTTGTAGCTACTGGGCCAAATTCTGTGCTTTGTACAACATAATAAGCACCAAAATTCCGCATAGCCAAACTAGCAATAAACTCGTCATAGTCGTAACCTCTCGCAAAGGCAATATAGCCATCTGCAAAATTCAGATCCCTTATTTTTTCACAACCAAACATCTCTGGCTGGGAGAGGACATATGAACAAAGCTCTACATAAAGATATTTTCTGTAATCCTCTGAATACGGGCCAAACTTGCCTGAGAAAGATCTCATCTTATCTTTTTTCAAAGGCAAGAAATTATATTCATTCATAATAGAAGGAACCATGATGCTGTCAACATAAAACTCAACATTGACCGGCCGGAGAGTGCTCCAATCAGGAATCCCTCCAACAGCAGAAGGCATCTCCATCTGAAAAGCCTGCCCTGCGCCTGGTATAATTAAATCATGAATATCCAAACCACCAGGAACAAAAATATTAAACGGCTGCTTCATGGCCATGCCAGTATTAGCTGGAACACTGTGCACAATAACAACTAAAGCAAAGATGCCAATAACAATCATAAAAAATGATTCCGCTCTCATCGTCCTCTTTTTAATACTTGATTTACAACTACTACTATATAAATTCTTCCATATGTCACGAAGGGGATAGTCACAAACAAAGCAACAAAAACAGGGGCCCAATAATGGTATTTTATGACCTCAACAGTCAAATAAGATAAAAGAAGAAAGCCAATGAAAATTACTAAGTGTGCTGGAACTAATTCTTTGTAATGCTTGATTCCTGCTCTTGTCAATTCTTTGCAGGAGAGATTTGTTGAATATGAAATTGCCAGGAAATAAGCAAGAATCCAGATTAAAAGTAATGCGAGCACTCTTGCACCAGTATCACTGATTAACGGCAGGAATGAAAAGCTTGAATATGAGATCAAGCGCATCAAGATTATGAAGATTATGATTAAACACAAAAATGCCAAGATAGTATGGATGATAAATCTCTTTGCAAATTCTTTAGGCTTCACTTTTCGGATTAATCTATTTGCAATAAACCAATTCAAGCCCTTGAAAATAATCCAGGCAAGGAACGCTGCCAATATGAACACAACCGCATACTTAATTATCATATGATACGGGGCGAGCAGTTCCTGACTTTTCAGCAAAGCAGGAGACATTACAGTAAAATTATCCTGAGCCATAGTCTGTATCTCAACCTGCGCAACATCAATAAACTCAGTAACATAATCCTTAACCCCTACAAGAAAAACATAATTCATGGCCAACAACACCAGGAAGAAAACAGCATCGATGAAACAAGAAAGTAAGAAGAAGCCTTTGTTCTTGTAGCATAACTTCAATGCAGGTTTGAGTTTGGATAGGAAGAGTTTCATTTTATTATGCCGTCTTAACCATACACTGCTGAGATATTGGCGCCCAAAAACAAGACGTGGCTAATTTACAGGTATTTGCATTGCAATCCTCCCAAAATGCGCCGTAATCTTTACACTCCTTAACATTAGCGCAGCTTAGGGGCGGCCTGTGCTCACACTTTGTGCCAAGCCATTTACATTCTTTGTTGAACTTGTTGCAGACATCTTCATTGCAGAACTCTACTGTGGTGTACTGGGTATAATCTTCACAGGAATTGACAATACTGCAATATACTCTCTTTCCGCCGACAGTTATTATCTGCTCGTCAAAAAACTGGGCGCGCCATTGGCTGACTAATTGGTTATCTACATTCTTAAGCGAGCAAGTAAGCGTATATACCAAATCACCAGTATACAATTTTTGGAAGTCTGCTTTTAGTTGGTGTGTGGTTCCAGCGATTTGGTCAGGCATAAATTCTTCTTCGACAACACTGTCGCCTTTAATTTTACAGAAAACCGCGCCAGGGCTCAAGGTCCTTACATCTAGCACGTATTCATAAGGCAATACTGCGGGGTTAGATTCAGCTATTTGTTTAGGGTCAATAATTCCTTTTGGCAGGTCAGGCATGCCTGCTGGCGGAATCAAGGAGACAGACTGAATTTGATTAGGGTTTGTCTCAACATAGCGCTCTTCAGTTTGAATAACACTGCCGCCACTATTAAGGTAATCTGCCTTAATGTAGTACGCAGACTCTTTTGTCAAGTCGATATCATATGCGAAGTAAGATACATGCCTAGGCTCAACAGTCTGATCATATGCCGTTCCAAAACTAGTAGTAAAGAATCCTTTTCTAGAATTATAAATTACGACGTTAACCTTCGCAGCTCCAGACAATGAAGGAATAATCAGCCAATCATAGACAAGGGGGTTTATTTGCGTAGGGTTTTTTGAATCTTTAGACAAATCGTTCATAGATAAAGAGGCTGTAGGAATCTCTGGAGTTATATTAAATCCTTCAATCACATACTTATCAGAATCAATAAGCTTCTTGTCCTTGTAAACCTCAACAAAGAATTCGTACTTCTTGCCTGGTTCAATATCCATCGTTCCTGCAAATTCTGGAGGAATGCCTGCCATTGTAGCAAAATCAGCGCCGGTAATATCCTTAACCAGGATATCATCAATATCACCTGCCACTTCAATTGTGATTATTTGATCTTTGCCTGGCAACACAGATATTGTAGCACGAGGTCTTACTTCTTTGCCGCCTACAGTTACAGTACCAATTCCTGAAATAGCAGGCTCCTCGCCTTCGCGCAGAATCTCAACAGGCGAAACAACTTCAACAACATAATTCTTTTTGTCTTCAACTTTATCATTAACAACATATTTAACAGTCACATTAGATTTTCCGAGCTCTGTCAGATCAAGATCCCACGCATAAGTGTGTTCTTTATCTGTTCTATCTAATCCTAGATTTTCATAAAGTATAACAAGTCCTTCTTCAGAGCTTGTCTTAACTTTAAGCTTGTAATCTCCAGGAATGATTTTAGTAGCTTTATCAAGGGAAAGCAGATTCTCATCACCCTCTGCATCAATCAATTTAGCCTCCATAATTGCATATTTCTTTTCTGGCGGGGCTTCAGGCTCTGCGCCTTTTGCCTTCAAGTTAGCAGCAGTATCGCATGTAATCTGTATTGGTATTGTTTTTTCCTGGACCTCTCCTGAAATTGGATCAACAGATTTTTGGTCTGTGACTCCGCCATACTTATCTGCATCATAAGAAGTGAATGTGGCTTTCCAGGTAACTGGTTTCTTGTCTGCACAAGGATCTCCAGAAGTTGTTCCTGCCACATATGCAATCAAGAACTGCGTATTTTCTGCCTTATCCAGTGATTCTACACTCTTTAGTCTAAAAGAAATTTCATATTCCATATCTTTATAAGAAGGATTTGGATTTTTCTCATCTTTGAATGTGTACTTGTATGTCTTGCCTGCCTGAATCAGTTCCCTGCTTCCTAGAACATTATCTGAAGAGGTGGCAAAGCTTCCCCTGTCTTGTTTTGCTCTTGCAACATATAGCGTGATCATATTTTCTTTAATGTCAGCAAAGAACTTTTTCTTGGAGTCAGGAGTTACCACCTTGCCATCTTTTGTTGCTTTTATGCTGATTCCATCAATATATTT
>JAHWHC010000019.1 GCA_019323555.1 Candidatus Woesearchaeota archaeon | reverse complement strand
GCCTTTACTATATTCAAAGGCAGCTTAAGAGATGCCATAAAGAAAAGAAAGACAGTTATTATGGGCAGGATTGCACCATTGCCGTTTGGCAGGGCAGTCAGCATGTTCAAGAAATTCTGGGCAAAGTTTATAAATATAGAACGCCATTAAGTGAGCAATGGGAGAACGAAAATACGATTGTTTCCGATTTGGTGTTGCTGTGCATGATAGTAATGGCTTCTGGTATTCTCCACATCTTATGACTTTTGATGATTTATCTGCTTTAGATAAGCAATGGGCTGCCTGGAAAAGGTTGGAAAAACGTTTAGAGAAAGACCCAAAGGATCCTAGAGAGATGCTTATAGATCAATACCACAGAGAACGGCAGGAGGTTCATGACACTATTGTAATTCCATCAGCAGACGCAGACAGGATACAGCGCGAGATTTTTGGAGAAGAGTATGAAAGAATAAAGTTTGACATTTGGTCTATTGAGCCACCCACATATGAAGAGATCGTGAAAGTGGTAGAAACTCTAGAAGGGAAGGAATAACAAAATTCGAGTTAAATTTATAAACAAGTAAGTTAATCAATATATATCTGAGGTGATATGATGGAAAAGCTTGAAGCAATCATACTTATTATCATTGTTCTTGCAGGAGCTGCAGGATTGTATTATTATTTCGCAGCAGGTGCTGGCCAAGCTACCAGAATGCTTGCAACGTGCCAGGGAGATTTGACTGGCAACCTTTATCTTGGAAGATTTGAAGGTACGGGCAGGAATACAATGGAGTGCCGTACTAGGGGAAGTGTAATGCACACTGCAAAAGTTCAGCTTGTTGCTGTCGAAGGAGATGCTGTATATCTCGCAGTTAATGGTGAGCAGAGCGGGCCTCTTACAGAAGGATCTGTTTTTCTGCCGCAAAATTCCTACTGTGGCATCAAGATTGATGAAATAAGGGCAAACAACAATTATGTTCAATTCTGCATGGCAGACACAGAGCCTGTCTGCGCACAGTATGACTGGATTGCAGAAGAGACTGCTGGCGGCGGTATTGCTGGAACAAGGCAATGTGTCAAGTGGCAGAGTTCAGCAGATACAAAATTCGGCCTGTCTGGCCAGGGAAGGTTTGATGAACCTTCTGCCCCTATAGCTATCTAATTTTTTTATTTCTCTTTTTTAAGATACTTTTTTAAACCAAGAATCAGTTCTATATATCGTGCCCCTGTAGTATAGCCTGGACAGTACGCGGGCTTGCGGAGCCTGTAGCCGGAGTTCAAATCTCCGCAGGGGCGTTTTTTACTACACTGGTGATGTCTTGTTCACTACTCCTTTTCTTTAAGTAGCTATTTTACTTAGTATTGTATATGATAGATAATACTATACTTCCTCCCAAGAACAAGGAAGTTTTTAGTCTTGAGACTAGCAGGGATTTCTTTAAGAGAAAGTATGAGAGCAGCAGAGGAATCACTTTAAGATCTCAGCACGAGTGTTTTTGGCATTTTTTTCTTTCAAGAGCAGGAATTGCTCATGCTTATGAGCCAGAGATTTCTGGTTGTGATTTTCGTCCTGATTTTGGTGTTGCAAACAATTTTCTATTAGAGATTTGTGGTGCAAAGCCGGGGGAAAAGTTTTATGACAAGGAGTTTAGTGAAATCATTGCACATTTAAGAGAGAAACGCGAACCATACATGGCGCAGGGTTATAATATATTGGAAATCTTTGCAGACAGATACATTCTTAATGGCAAATATTTTAAAGAAGGTATTTTAGATACTGTAATCGAACACAATTCCGGTTTTTGGAGAGAACCGGTTGTTGTGGAGTTCACCCCAAAAATAACACCAGAGCCTGGCTTGTATCTTCATTCTGCAGATAATAAATATTGGCAAAGAGTTCAGAAAGCTTTAGCTAAATCAAGTTAACACATCAGATACTCTTCAATCAGTTCTATGTCTTTTTGGTCTTTTTCAGAATTCCTTTTTTTCTTCCACTCAAGAACATACTCTAATTTTACAAATCTTATTCCAGCTATAACATCTGCAGTATCTATTAATTCGTCTCTATTTGTTAACCAGGGTTCCCAGTGTTTTAAGATACTGATATTTCCTATTTCAATAAGACAGTCTCTTACAAGTTTGTGTTCTTTTGCTAATTTCTCCCAGAGTTCTGGTTTAACTAAAATATCAATATCTTCATTCTCTCTAAGGCCCCGGATTGCCAGTGGCCCTGAACCAAACACAGCATACTTATCAGTAGGCAGATTTAGCTTTTTTAACTCGTCTAGGAATTTCATTTTTTGAACTCAAACTTTTTTCTTATTGCTAATATTGCCAGCCCGTATTGTTCTATGTCTTCTTTGCTGTAGAACTTTTCAATATCTTTTGTGTTGAACTCATAAAGGACTTCGCACTCTATCTCTCTGCCAGTAAGCTCATCACCAATCTGCTCTTTAAGAACCAGCAGGTCTCCTGGTTCGCAGTCAAAATCAGCCAGCCGCACTTCAAATCTTTTTCTTCCATCTATTATTGCTTCAAAATACTCTTTTTGGACTTTTTTCTCGACTTTTTTCATCCTCTCCCTCTCTGTGCATCATAAAGCATCTCAACTTCTTCTAGTGTGTTGATATCTCCCACTCCTCTGTCTTCCCTTAACTTAACAAATCTAGGAAATCGCAAGGCAAATCCTGATTTATATGTTGGACTTGCCTGTATCTCTTCATAATCCACCTCAATCACTATCTCAGGCTTTACCCACACTATTTTGCCTTCTTCTTTAATAATCAATGGCTTCAACAAATCAGTCAATTGTCTGAAACTAATTCCTTCTTCATCTTTTTCTTTTATTCCTGTCCCCACTCTGCCAATCTCTAATACTTCGTCTGTGTCAGGATCTCTTATTGCAATAATAAAGCTAGCCAGCCATGCAGATCTCTTTCCCTCGCCATATTCTGCACCAACTATAACTACCTCTAGTGTATCCATTGTTGGCTTTAATTTGACTCCATAACCGACTCTAGATCCTGGTTTGTACACACCTTCTAAGTTTTTTATCATGACTCCTTCATTTCCAGCTTCTAGTGATTTTTGGTAAAACGCCTCTGCAGTTGTTTCATCATCTGTAATCAATTGCACAGCAGGCTTTATGCATAGTTCAACTGGCTGTATTATCTGCTCAACTATTTTTCTTCTTTCAGAAAATGGTTGCTTGATCATGTTCTCGCCATTAAAATAAATCACGTCAAATACATCAAGTTCTACGGGGAATTTTTCCGCCATTGAGGCAATGTCATATTTTCTTCTTATTCTTTGAGAGATGTTCTGGAATGCAGTGTATTTCTTTGTATTGATATCATAACCCACTGCCTCTGAATCTATAATAAAAGAGTCTCCAGAAACATTTTCTTGTACAAATTTAACAACATCTGGGAATTGTTTTGTGACCTCATCCAGTCTTCTGGTAAACAAGAATATTTTTCCATCTTTTTTATGTATCTGTAATCTAAATCCGTCATACTTATATTCAAATGCAGCTGGTTTTCCCACTGTCGCAAATGCTTCAGACAGATTCTTGACTTTAGGGTATAGCATTACTTTTATTGGCTTGCCAGGCTCCATGCTGATTTCTCTCAACCCGCCCAATCCTTTTGCAGCTTTCTTGGCAACCACTGCAAAATCATTTGCAACATCTATTGCTTCCTGCACAGCTTCAATATAAGAGTTATACTTCTCTCTATCACCCACATCGAATTTATTATCTTTTTTATCATAATTGAATCCAATTTCATCCCCAAAGAATGCCCAGGTTATTGCGTCTCTTACAGTTCCTGCTCCCAAGCCGACTCTTAAATCTTCAAGAACTGTTCTAATGATATACTTGGCTTCTTTTGGTTTTGCACTTGTCAATAATTCAGCAATTAACTTTACTTTTTTGTCAACTGTCCCTGCTCCCTCAATCATGGCTTGTTTCTGCAGGTTTGCAAAGACCTTGTCAACAGTCAGTTCTGCAACAAAGAGTGTTGCTTGTTTTTTCTTTTCAATGATGTTCTCTGCTGTCTGCCCCAAGTCCCCTGTTTTCTTCCATTCTTTCTCTATCTCTGCAGTGTCAATTCCAGATGCTATATTGATTGCTTTCAGTAATAATCGCGCGGCCATCCCTATTTTTCTTTCATCCCATGCAGGGAATACCCTTCCCTGCGCAAGCAGCATCACCTGGTCCATATCTTCAGGAGCCACTGTTTTCAAGAATTCAGATAAGTAGAAAGTTTTCTCTAGTCGTTTAGAAGTTCTCTCTAATTGTTCATATACCCCCACTAATGCCAGATATTTCATCGAAAATAATATATACCAGGTCTGTTTAAAAAAGTTTCTAGAATGGAAACACTGGAAGCACTGAGATTAAGAAGGAGCATAAGGAAGTACAGGGATTTTCCTGTAGAGTTTGAGAAAGTGGGCAATATACTTGACGCTGCGCGATTAGCTCCTAGTGCAGGCAATGTCCAGGATTGGAAGTTTATTCTTGTCACAAAAGAAGATACCAGGAAAAAGATTGCAGAGGCTTGTGTAAAGCAGTACTGGATGCAGGATGCTCCTGTGCATATTGTTGTCGTTGGCAACCCAAAGAAAGTCGCTACTTTTTACGGCGAGAAAGGTGAGAAAATTTACTGCCAGCATAACAGCGCTGCAGCCATTGAAAATATCTTGATAGCTGCCACTGATCAAGGCTTAGGTTCTTGTTGGGTTGGTGCTTTTGAAGAGGGAATGCTTAGAAAGGCCCTGAATATCCCTCCTGATGCATCTCCGCAGGCAGTCATAACACTAGGTTATGCTGCTGAAAAACCGCGCATGCCTCAGAAGTTCAAGACTGAAAATGTCACTTTTATAGAGCAGTATGGCAATAGAATTAAGGATCTTGCTGCTTTCCTTGGTTATTATGGAGAGCATGTTCAGTCGGCAATTAAGAAAGGCAAAGAGATGTTCAAGAAAGTTCTCGAGAATAAAAAAGAGTAGTATAGTTTTTAAAATATATTTTGAATCACGAAAATGTTTATATACCTGATTTATTAATTAAAAGAAATATTAATTTTAAACAGAGTTTTGGCGAACTCAGTTTAAATTTTAGCGTAAATATTTTGGCGAAATACTAATTTGGCGTTTAGTATTAGTTGAACGAATGCAATTTCTCTCAGATAAATTTGTTGGCGCAAACTTATCATAAACCCCTCGTTCTGGGAAAAATTAAAGTTAACCTACATATAAACATTTCGCAAGTGTGAAGGTTATGTGGGGATATATAGATTAAAAAAGACAAAACCAAAAGGGGGGATGCAAATGGATGTAATCCTAGAAAACGCAAAGAAACAAGACCTAAATATGGATGGCCTGCAAGTAGGCCAAGCAAATATAAAAGTTATCGGCACTGGGGGCGGCGGTAATAATATGGTTACCTGGCTCTATAAAAGAGGCATAAAAGGTGCTGAAATTCTTGCTTGCAACACAGACAAGCAGCATTTGAATATTGCTGAAGCAGATAAAAAGTTTATAATCGGCAAAGAGTGCACTCGCGGCCTTGGCTGCGGCGGTTTTCCGCAAAAAGGCGCAGAAGCTGCTCAAGAGAGCATCACTGAACTGAAGACAGCTCTTAAGGGAGCTGATATGGCATTTGTTTGCGCGGGATTAGGAGGTGGAACTGGTACAGGATCTGCACCAGTTATTGCACAGCTTGCAAAAGACATGGGAGCTATTGTTATTGGTACAGTGACCATGCCTTTCAATATCGAGCGTGCAAGGATTGAAAAAGCTGAATTTGGCCTTGAGCAGTTAAGAAAGTATTCTGACACAGTTATTGTGATAGACAATAACAGGTTGGTTGCTATTGCAGGAAACCTTCCTATACAGCAGGCATTTTCAGTTGCAAATGAATTGATTGCTACAATGATTAAGGGAATTGTTGAGACAATTGCAATGCCAAGTCTTGTTAACTTGGATTATGCAGACGTCAAGACAATCATGACAAATGGAGGAGTTGCAGCTATTGGAGTAGGCAGTTCTGATACCAATAATCGGGTTGAGGAAGCTGTCAAAGGAGCTCTGGAAAATCCATTGCTGGATATTGATTACAATGGTGCAACAGGCGCGCTTCTTCATATCAGTGGCGGCCCTGACATGACCTTGGAGGAAATCAACAAGGTTGGAGAGCTTGTCACAGAGAGCCTAGACGAGGATGCAAACGTAATTTGGGGAGCAAGAGTCTCTGAAGAGATGAAAGGAAAGCTGATGGTTATGACAATCATCACAGGTGTAAATTCACCGTGGATTGTTGGTAAGGCCACAGCAACAAGCAAGGCAGCTGCAAAAGCAGAGCTTGAAGAGACCCTAGGCATAGAAATCATCAATTAAGTTCACCCCCTTTGGTCTTTGGTGAAACAGGCTGAAGCAATTCAGCCGGTGTTTTTCTTTGCCTTCATTATACCACCCCCAATCAAGTTTAATGAAGGCAAAAAACGCAAGTTGCCCCGCGGCCACACGCGCGGGGTTTCTTTTTTTTAAAATGATGCTGACAACCCAGGATATCGTCATTCGCCTTTTGATTAGCCTTGCTTTCGGCGCACTTGTTGGGCTTGAGCGAGAAGTTAAGGAGTGCCCTGCTGGTTTGCGTACACACTCTTTGGTTTGCGTTGGTGCAACAGTCTTTACAATGGTTTCCCTGCTTTTAGGAGGGCCTAATGTGGATATTTCTAGGATAGCGGGCCAGGTTGTTGTAGGTATCGGCTTTATTGGCGGCGGGGTTATCTTCAAGGCAAAGAATAGAGTTATAGGTCTCTCAACTGCAGCAAGTTTATGGATTGCAGCTGCACTAGGATTGGTGGCAGGTATTGGGCAGTATTATTTAGGAGTTCTTACTCTTGGAATCACATTGTTTATACTTCTGGTAGGGACGCATGTAGAAAAAACATTCTTTCATAAAAAGAAGATAAACTAAATCTTTTTAAACGCCACATATTTCTATAGGCATATGCTATACTTTATTGGGCTTGGATTAAATGATGAGAAAGATATTACTGTTAAAGGTCTTAATCTTGTCAAAAAAGCAGATGTTGTCTATTTAGAAAACTACACAGCTGTTTTGAACTGCCCAGTAAGTTATCTAGAGAAACAATATGAAAAAAAAGTGATTATTGCAGACAGGGATATGGTTGAGAAAGATCCTGAAAAGACTATTCTTAAGGATGCTAAAGACAAGAGTGTTGCTTTTCTTGTTGTTGGTGACCCTTTTGGAGCCACAACCCATATGGATCTGTTGATGCGGGCTCAAAAGCTAGGAATAAAGACACAAGTTGTTCATAATGCCTCCATCATCTCTGCTGTTGGCATTACTGGCCTGCAGGTCTATAAGTTTGGCAAGACTACCAGCATTCCTTTTCCTGAGAAAGGTTTTGAGCCAGAGACTCCTTATGATGTAATCAAAGAGAACCAAAAGATTGGTCTGCATACGTTATTGCTTCTTGATTTAAGGCCTAAAGAAAATAAGTTCATGACAGTCAATGACGCAATTAATAATCTCTTGAAAATCGAATTAAGAAGAAACGAGAAAGTTTTCACAAACAGTACCTTCTGCATTGGTTGTGCAAAGATTGGTTCTTTGGACCAGAAAATAAAGGCCGGCAAGGCCTCAGACCTTCTGAAATTCAACTTTGGCCCAGGCCTGCACTGCTTGATTGTCCCTGGGAAACTGCATTTTGCAGAAGAAGAAGCTATTGAACAATTTAAGTAATTCTTTCAGTAAACTTTTTAAACATGGCACTTATTCTTCTGATTACAGCCCCGTGGTGTAGTGGCCAATCATCGCGCACTTTGGATGCGTGGACGGCGGTTCGAATCCGCCCGGGGCTATTTTTTGGTGGGCTTTGCCCGCCTTGTTTTTATCAAATTTTTCTTAAAAATTTGTTCTGGATCCGCCCGGGGCTATTTGCGCAGCAAATAGGCACGGGTGTCCCGAAAATCTTTGATTTGAGGATATGCCCGGGGCTACTCATTTTATTTCAATTTTCTGATTGGCCCGCAATTTTCTTTAATTCTTTGATGCATTCTTGCATGTCATCATTGCAGACAGTGTATGAACAGTTTGCCTGCGAGATCTGATGCTCATACTTAGAATCATAATAATCCTGCAATAAAATCTTAGAAACCTCTTCATAATTCTTTTCATCCATCAATTTAAGCAAGTTTTCTACAACTTTCTTAGTGAGGTGCGGTTTAAGATAAACAATAATCTTTCTTATTTTGTCATCTTCGCCGTGTGTAAAATAATCTTTCACAATTTGTTTCGCCCGGTTCTCTATTGAGCAGTCCACTCTCACAGCAATCCCTCTTTTCATGGCTTTGAAGATAGAGTTAGGGATGAATACTCTGCCTACTTTATGGCTCTCCCCTTCTATAAAAACAGCTTTCTCTCCCTCTAATTCTTTTAATCGTTTAAACAATAAACTCTCAAAAAGTTTTTGCTCTCTTGGTTCTAGTCCTATTGCCCCGAAGTTTGAACTTCTGTGTTGTGCCAGCCCCTCTAAATCAATTGAAGGTGTTAACTGCTTAATCAATTCAGTTTTGCCGCTTCCTGCAAGTCCATAAAGAACAATGAATGTAAATGGCGGTTCGTATTTCTCAAGCTGCGCACGGATATATCTTCTGTAAGAACGATATCCGCCATCTAGTAAAAATGCATTAAATCCTAAATCAGACACTAATTTTGTTATGGTCTGCGAACGCATTCCTCCGCGCCAGCAATAAATGATTATTTTCTTGTCTTTATCCAGCTTTTTGAACGCCTCAACCATGTGCGGCAGTTTCTTGTTGTAATATTCATAACCTAATTTTATTGCTTCGTCAGGGTTATCTTTATACAGCGTGCCTACTACTTTTCTTTCCTCATTTTCTAGAATAGGGATGTTGACTGCTCCAGGCACCCTGTCTTTCTCAAACTCTACAGGACTCCGAGTATCAATGACTACTTTATCCTTTAACTTCAGTGCTTCTTCTACTGATATTTTCTGCATATATTCCTTCTATAAGAATGAGAATAAAAAGCTTATTGCTTTTTACTGTATATTGACTCTACCTGCTCAAGTTGTTCATATATGTTTTCAATCAGATCATACTTCTTGGCCTCCTCTAGAGTCACCCAGGCATATTCAGACAATTCGTCTTTTGCCAATTTGACTTCTCCTTGTGCATGGTCTGCATAAAGGCTTACTATGATTGTAGAGTGCCCGTTTGGTCTGATAAAGCAGAGGCTTGAGACATAACCTATATTGTCTATCTCAAGATTTGTCTCTTCTTTTATTTCCTTTCTGAGAACTTTCTCAAAGATGCCCAACCAGTGGCTGCTTGTATCCTTCGGCGTATTAACAAAATCAGAGTGCTCTATCTTCCCCCCTGGAACACACCATTTTCCTGGAAATGCCTTCTCATTTTCGCTTCTTTTGCAGATTAAATACCTGCCGTCTTTTCGAACAATTCCTGTTACAGAGACATAATGTACTTTTTCTTTTGCCATGTTCTCACCCTGTTTTTAGGGGCTCATCCCAAATATTTAAATAATTCCTCGAATTAATTTGAGTAATATGAAGTATTCAGGGGGTTTGGTTAAGAAGGAAAGAGAGCAGATTTTCAAGCTCTTCCTCAAGAACACTAAGTTAAAGTTCAGTGAGATAGAGAAAGCCCTGCAGATCCGTTCTAACATGGTCTCTTATCATCTTGAGAAGATGCAGGAAGAAGGCCTGTTAGAGAAAAAAGACGATTATTATTATCTCACAAAAAAAGCAGAAAGATATCTCCCGATTATCCCGCATATTACTGGCCAGGAGCTTGGCCCCCTGCCTGTGGTTTTGGTTGCAGTGCTAAAAAAAGACAAGGTTCTCTTGATAAAGAGAAACAAGCGGCCTTACCAGAATTATTGGTGCATGCTTGGCGGTAAGATGCAGATGGAGGAGACTTTTGGCGCAGCCGCAAAGAGGGTTGTCAAAGAAAAATCTGGCTTAGACGCAAAATATGATGGAATGGCGGGTGTCTTATACGAGCGTGTTGAAGGAGAGGACATAATCAAGCACAGTTTTATTCATTTTTTTGTTAGGATGCAGGCAGAAACTGCAGAATTTAAGGAGGCTGAATCAGGAGAGCTTAAGTGGTTCAAGATAAAGGACTTGGATAAAGAGAAAATCATCCCTTCTGACCTGTGGCTTATAAAGCACAGATTAAACTCCAATATAGAAGTAATTGACTCTGAAATGAAGGAAAATAAAGGCGAATTAAGTGAATTTCGTATTCTAAAACAATAAAATTTATAAATAACGCCTTCTCCTTTTTCTTAGGTTGGGGGGATATATATGAAATCAAGGATCATATTAAGTTTGTTGATTATTATTATTTTAGCTAGTGGTTGTGCTAAAAACCAGATTACTGCTTCTGCAATAAAGGATTTGCCTATTGAAAAGAAGCTTGATGTTGAAGCAAAAATCACTTCTTCAGAAGCCTGCATGAATGTTGTTTGCGGCTCAAACAGCCAATGTGAAAACGGAGAATGCATCTGTAACGACGGATACAAGAAGTGCAATGGAGAGTGCATACTGAACAAAGATTGCTGTACAGAGGATGATTGTGATTCTGAAGAGAGCTGCAGGGATCATAGCTGTATACCAAATAATTGCAAGCTGAACGAGGTTGCAGATCCTGTCAAGAGCGAGTGTGTCTGCGATGCAGATTCAAAATACTGTACCATGCAGAAGCAATGCATTCCTAAGAAGAACTGCTGCATGCACGCTGACTGCGAGTCAGACTACCGCTGCGTCCCTACTGGAAGACTGGCTGTTCTTTGTGTTTCCAGCGGCAAAAAACAGTGTAAATCAGTCCATTCAGACAGGCCAGAGTCCTTCTTTATCGATGGTGTGCGCTATGATGTAGAAATCAATAATTTCCTTCAGGAAGGGGGTATTGATCTTGATGTTAATGACATTAATCACGTATTCGCTGCCGATGAAGTGGAAAAGATAGGGGATAACGTCAATATCTACATAGACGAAGTTGAGGATATCGGCGGGCACTGTAAAAAGGACAATTAAGCGAAAGCTTTTTAAATCGTCTTTTAGTTTACATATCTGTTCGAGAGATGGGTCGGTCAGTGATGGCTTGCTCATGCTGGAGACAAGATAACTTGTTCTCCAAATAATATATGAGGTAGAAAAAATGGCTAGAATGCATTCAAGGAAAAAAGGTATGTCAGGGAGCAAGAAGCCTCTGAAGAAAGAAAAGCCTACCTGGATCAGGTACAAGCCCCAGGAGATTGAGTTATTGATTGTAAAGTTCGCCAGAGAGGGAAAGACCAGCTCTGAGATAGGAATTATCCTGCGGGACGTCTATGGTGTTCCTGACGCTAAATTGATCATAGATAAGCCTATAACAAAGATTTTAGCTGAAAAAAAGCTGTTAAAAGAGCTTCCAGAAGACTTGATTGCTTTGATGAAGCGTGCTATCTTTATCAAGAAACACCTGGAGAGAAATCATCATGATATGACTGCAAAGCGCGGTCTGCAGCTTACTGACAGCAAGATAACAAGATTGATCAAGTACTACAAGAAGGCAGGAAAGATCCCTGTTGACTGGAAGTATGATCCAAGCAAGCTTAAGATGTACACAGAATAATCTTATTTTTTTATTATTTTTTTAAAAAGAAAAAATTTAAAGCAGAATTCTTACGTCGTCTATTCTGTTTGCTATCTCTGACCCTTTCTTGGTCAAGGTAAGAAGCTTTAGTCTTCCTTGTTTGTCAAAATTGATTAATCCTTCTTTCTCCATCTGCTGGAGTATCTTTACAACGTGAGAATAAGTGCAGTCAATGCTCTTCGCAAGGGATGATGCATAAACTTCGCTGTCTGCATTCTTTAGCTCGACTAGCATCATTGCTGGTTTTTCTCTGAAAAACACTTTGAAAATTTCTTTATTTTTTTTCACATAACCACCCCATGACGCGATTATATATGCTATAATGTTTATATTATAGGATATATTTAAACCTTTCGGTTAGTGTTTTTTAACCAAAAAGTTAAGACCTCTTTATTGTATCACAGTAATGGCGGTTTATATTTAAACCTTTCGAAAACTTTGTTTTTAGACGACAAAATTAACGCAAACTAAAAACAAAGTCCATAAAATTCACTCTATTTATATGCTTTTAGTAAATTTTAGGAAGAGGAGATTTTTCGTCGGAAAATTTTCAATAATAGAATCAAAAAACATTTAAAGCAGCGCATATCTCAAAATTTAAATGGCTCTTGAAGACATCTATTTTCCTCATGAAGAGATAAGGCCGATTCAGGATGAATTGATTGAAAAAGTTCTTTTTGCCCTAAAAAACAAAAAGAACCTGATTGTTCATGCCCCGACAGGCCTTGGAAAGACTGCGGCAACAATAGCTCCTGCTTTAGCTTTCACAAAAACAAAAGATCTCACGATTTTCTTTCTCACATCAAGGCACACACAACACAAGATTGTTGTGGACACCTTAAGAAAGATAAAAAAACAATATGCATTAAAGTTTATAGCATCTTCCATAATCGGAAAGAAGTGGATGTGCTTGATGCCCAACACTGCAACAATGCGTTCTTCTGATTTCGCAGAGTTCTGCAAGGTCTTGAGAAAAGACGACAAATGCGAGTTTTATCTCAACTCTAGGCCCAACAAGGTCGGTTTCAAGAAAGCTCTTGAAGATATTGAAGCTCTTTCCCCTATATCCACTGAGCAGGTTATTGAAATCAGTGAAAATGCAGAAGTCTGCCCGTATGAGGTTGCGATAAAGCTTGCTGCAAAATCAAAAGTGATAATCTGCGATTACAATTTGCTGTTCAATCCAAGCATAAGAGAGAATTTCTTCTCAAAGACAAACAAGGAGCTTGCAAATTCCATCTTGATTATCGACGAGGGGCACAATCTTCCTGCAAGGATGAGTGAATTGCTCACAAGCAGATTGTCCAGCAGGGTGATCCAGAGGGCAATAAAAGAAGCCAAAAAATTTAATTTTGAAGAACTGGTAATGCCCTTGTTTGAACTGAATGCTATTCTTACCAGGCTTTCAGAGAAAATGATTGATGGTGATGAAAAGCTTGTCTCAAAAGAGGAGTTCATATCAGAGTCAAACAAGATCAAGAATTATGCAGAGCTTATTGAGGATCTTACCCTGGCAGGGGATGCTGTTCTTGAAGAGCAGAAAAGAAGCGCCTTGACATCAATAGCGTCCTTCCTTGATACCTGGCCTAATGGAGATCTTGGTTTTTGCAGGAGCATCGCAAAAAAAGACGAGAATATATTGCTCAATCACCGCTGTCTTGATCCTGCTTTAAGCACAAAGGATGTCATTGATTCAGCATATTGTACAATAATGATGTCTGGGACTCTATCTCCGACAGGGATGTATGCTGATTTGCTTGGCTTTCCTGAAGATACAATCAAACAGGAATTTCCATCTCCTTTTCCAGAGAAAAACAAGCTCACCTTGATTGTTCCCAAGACAACCACAAAGTTTACTCAGCGAAGTGATGCGCAGTTCAAGGCAATAAGCGATATCTGCAGCGAGGTAACAAACAAGGTTCCTGGAAATTCTGCGATTTACTTTCCAAGTTATTATCTGCGTGATGAGGTTGCAAAATCTTTTGAGCCTGCCTGTGAAAAGACTATTTTTTATGAGCAGTCAAAGCTAACAAAGCAGGAAAAGCAGGATTTGCTGAACAGGTTCAGCAAAAATAAGAGTGCAGTTCTTTTGGGTGTTGCAGCAGGTTCTTTTGGAGAGGGAATTGATCTGCCTGGTGTTTTGAAATGTGTTGTTGTTGTGGGTTTGCCTCTTGACAGGCCGGATCTTGAGACAAAAGAATTGATTAAGTACTATGACCAGAAGTTTGCAAAAGGCTGGGATTATGGTTATGTGATGCCTGCTCTTACAAAGACAATGCAGAATGCAGGCAGATGTATTAGGAGTGATAAAGATAGAGGCGTTATTGTATTTCTGGATCAAAGATACACCTGGCCTAGTTATTTCAAGTGCTTTCCTTCTGACTGGAAACTGAAAATCACCCTGGATTACCTCAAGAAAATTGATGAATTCTTTGAAAAAGCATAAAGTTTAAATAGAAACTAGGGAAAACAAAAAACCATGGCAAAAAAAGAAAAAGGCACTATATTTGATGAACCAAAGACAGATCCAGAAGAAGTTGAGGTAAAAGACGGCTTCTTGCCTCCTGAAGAGCATGAGGAAAGCTCTGAGAAATTTGAAGAAGAGATGGACACTGGCGACAGGGACACAGATGTCTACACAGAGGAAGGTAGAGAAGAATTATTAGAAGATGACGAAGTCTCTGACACAGAACAGGCCTGGACAGAAGGTGCAGAAGGTAAAGGCCATAAAGGCGTATGCGCTCACTGCGGCAAGCCCCTGAGCCAGGAAGAGGATGAAGTAACTGAAAAAGAGATTGATGGAGAGCTGGTTTGGTTCTGCAGCGACAAGTGTGCCAAGAAAGGCCCTAAGAAAGAGTAATATGTTAAAGAAACTACAAGAAGGTTCTTGCTCTTTTTACGCATCAGTCGGCAAGATATCTAAAGAATTGCCTGTTTTTTATAACCCGGAGATGAAATTAAACAGGGACATCTCTATTCTTTTGTTGAAAAGCATTCCTGACAAGGATTTGCGCATTCTTGATCTGTTGGCAGGTTCAGGCATACGCTCTGCTCGTTTTATCAAGGAACTGCCTGCATCAAAGATTAAAGAGGTAACTGTCAATGATAATAACCAGGAGTCTTTTAAGTTAATCAAGAAAAATCTAAAATTGAATAAAGTGCGTGCAAAAGTCTTTAACAAGGATGCTAATGAATTGCTGATAAACAGCGAAGGTTTTGATTATATTGATGTGGATCCTTTTGGCTCCCCGAATCCTTTCTTAGACAGCGCAGTTAAAAGGCTCTCAAGAAACGGAATTCTTGCAGTTACAGCAACAGACACCTCTGCCTTGTGCGGAAGTTACATCTCTTCCTGCAAGAGAAAATACTGGGCAGCCCCTTTAAGGAATTACATGATGCACGAGACAGGCATAAGGATATTGATAAGAAAGGTTCAGTTAGTTGCTGCGCAGTATGATAAGGCTCTTGAGCCTATTTTTTCTCACTCAACAAGGCACTACATGCGTGTTTATTTCAGGTGCGTCAAGTCAAAGACTGCTGTTGATAAGATACTCAATAATCATAAATATCTTCTTTTCTGCAATAAATGCCTGGAAATTATAGTGCATCCCCAAAACAAAGAAGTCTGCTGTAAAAAGGCCATGGCTTGGGCAGGTCCTCTATGGACAGGACAATTGTGGGATAGAAAATTGCTTCTTTCTATGCTGAAGAAATTGGATAAGGAGAATCCTGCTCTCCTGAACTTAATAAGCATCATCAATGCTGAAAGCAAGATCAATGTTCCTTATTTTTTTAGTGTTCCCTTGATTTGCAAGCACCTGAAAAAGAGCTGTCCAAAGCAGGAATCCATACTTCGGATCGGAAAATCTGCACAGACGCATTTTGCTTTAGACGGGATAAGAAGTAAAATAAATATAAAGAAATTAAAAAAATTTATTCAAGCTCTTTGACATCCTTTTGTATGTCCACTAGCTCTACCTCAAGATGTGCTAGTTCCTGTGCAAGGTAATTTGTTCTTCTTATTACAAATTCATTGTCATCAACATCTAGGACCTCAAAGTCAAACGTCATTCCTTGTTTCTTTCCTTCCCCTATTCTTTGCTTGAATATCTTGCCTTGCTCTGGGGTGTGCGTGAATTGTATGTCGCTTATTGTCACGTTTGTTATTTCCGCGGTTCCATAAGGCGTGTCAAAGATTAATCCGATCTTTGGGTTCTGGACAAATTCTATGACTTTATCAGAGGTTCTCATTACCTGTGATTTCCATTCCTGTCCAGGTATGAAGAAGGATTCTCCTGGTCTGACCATGATCTGCGTGACAACATATTTTTCTGTTACATTCATTATCTGTAATGGCCAAGGATATACTTCTGGGTTAGATACAATGTTATTTGCCACAGCAGGTTCATTAGGGAAAGTCTCATTATAATCTTTCCAGGAAAGGATTTCTACTCTTGAATACAGTATCTTTCTTGGTCTGCTGTCTGAAACATTGATGGTTACTGCAAGAACCGGTTCTATTGGCTCTATTCTGATTGTTTTCTTCTCTCCTAGTTTAAGTCCCTCTATTGCTTTGTCAAATGAGGATAATTTATTGCTCTGTCCCACTATGAATTTGAATGGCCCCTTGACATAAGTTTGAAGTCCTGCTTCTTCTGCAAGCTCTGCATCATTTGTGTCAACTACTTTGCCATTGTCTAGCTTCATTACATAATTTATTGTGACCAAGTCGCCTGGTTCTGCAACTTTGCTCATGTCTTCTATCTCTGTTATGTTTGTTTCTGGTTCTGGCGCTGTTTTTTCTAAGCGCAATAGAAATACTGCCACAACAATTACTATAGCTATAATCAGAGCCCACTTAACGTAGCTCTTTTTTATTTTAACCTGTTTTGCCATTTTTTATCCCCCCACCTAGCCTAATGCTCTTGAAACCATTGTGACCTGTGCAGACCTTACTCCTTCCATTTCCTCAATCTTTTCTGCAACAGGGTCTGGACTTCCTTTTGATTCATCAACAGAAAATCGTAATATCACTGCTTTTAAGCCAAAGCCTACTGGTTCTTCTTCTGGGTCCCCTGTTACCCTTCCTCCAAAATCTGCGATTATCTTCTCTGCCTTATCTCTTAGTTCCTCTAAGTTTATCTCAGGATCTTCTGGCATGACTTTTAGTGTAACAATTACTACTGCCATCTTAGTTTGGCCCCTCAAAACCGCATTCAGGACACCGGTATTTTGCGGCAATTTCTCTGCAGTTCCTGCAGCGCACTATTTCAGTTTTCTTGCATTTTGGGCAAGAAAATGTAACTGCACCTTCTGATGCTGTTATTCTTGTTTTACATGATGTACATTTTGCTTCTTTTTCCATAGTTATCCCCTAGGGCAAGCTATTTGAGTTCCCCTTAAAAATCTTGCGGTTTTTTAAGGACAAAAACAGAAAGTGCACTATTGCACAGGAATAACAAAAGTATATAAATAGAACTGGTAAGTACAGTATTAATGAATTCGAGTAGGCAGAATAGTAGTAGAAAAAACCAGCTTATTCTAAATCCTGCCATATTTGCCTTATTTGGGCCTAAAATCACAGATAAGAGCCTTAAGGACAAATCTGACAAGCTTGAAAAGATAAAGGCAGAGCTGAGAGACAAGGCAAAAGATGTGCTCAAGAGAGAGCGGGCTGTTGCAAGTGCTGAGAAACGGGTTGAATCCTTAAAAGATAGGCAAAAAGAGCTTGAAGCTGCAATCAAGCAACAGCAACAGATGCTTAGTGTCTTAAAAAAAGACCATTCAAATACTGCTTCAGAACTTGAAGGCTTTCAAAAAACAACGCAATCGCAAAAACAGGATCTAAAGAAAGCTGAAAAAGCAGCAAAAGTTTCTATTTCCCAGCTTAAGCAACTGCAAAACCAGATTGCAGCAAAGGAAAGCAATATTCAAGCAAGAGAAAGTGAGCTTATCTCAAAAGAAAAAAAGCTGTTGTCTTTGATTGATAAGTCAAAGGCTCTTGAAGACAGGAATGCTAAACTAAAGGCAGAGATTGATGCAAAACAATTCAGGCTTAATCAGCTCAAAAAAGAGGCAGAAGCTGCAGCCAGGACAAGACAAAAAGAACTGGAAAATCTGCGTGAACAGGCAAAAGGGCATGTTTCTGCAAGAGACGCTGAATTAAAAAAGTTAAAAGAAGAGGCAGAGGCTGCATTCAAGACTAAAGCAAAAGAACTGGATTTGCTTCGCTTGGAAGAAAAAGCGTTGAAGGAGCGAAAATCTGAATTCCAGAAATTTATTGAAAAGCAGAAGTCTGCTATTGAAAAAGACATCAAGAAGTTTGATGAAAAGAAAAAGAAGATAACTTATGCTGAAAGAATCATTGATGCGCGGGAGAAAGTTCTGCAGAAGAAAGAGCAGGAAGTTAACCAAAAATTATCAGAGGCAGGCCATCTGAAAAGCGTGCAGCAGCAGATTGGAAAATCTGTTGAAGAAAAAAAGAAGCTTGTTCAGGAATTAAAAGAGAGAATCAATGATCAAAATCAGAAATTAAATGAGCTGCACAAGAAATCTGTTCAGGTCCACAAAGAAGAGCTTGCGCTTGCAAGAAGGAAAAAAGAGATTGAAAAGCTCACAAGAAAGCTTGCTGCTGAAGAAAAAGACTTGGACACGAGGGAGCTTAAGTGGCTGCAGCATGACAAGGCCCTTAAAAGCGCCATTAATGATTTGATAAGTGAGAAAAAGAATCTTGAGCAGGAAATTTCTGCAAAAAAAGCAGAGCTTGAAGATATGAGTCAGGAGTGGGAGGAAAAGACCGCAGGCCTTAAGCAGGCTGCGCAGGAAGTCAGGGAGCAGAAAAAAGCAGTTAAACAACTTCTTGACAAGGATGTTTCTGCACTGTACGAAAAAGAAGATGAAGTCATGAAAGTCATCAATGCTTTTGAAAAAGATCGTCAAAGATTGATTAAAGAGGAAAAAGCAGTTCTTGAAAGGGTAAAAAGTCTAGAGAAAGCAAAGAAAGAATTTGAAAAAGCACAGGAAAAATTTGATAAAGAAAAGAAAAGCATAGCAAATAAAGAGCGTGTTGCTGCAAAGCTGCTGCGTTATGTTGAGAAAGAAAAAAAGCACATTGAACAGCAAAAAAGAAAGATTGCTACAGCAAAAGAACTGAAAGCAAACATTCCTAAGCTTGAAAAACACTATTTCCAGTTGAAAAAGCAGATTCGCAAGGAAGAAGCAAGATTGATGGAAGATGCGAGATTAGCAAGGCCTATCAAGAAAAGCCTCATTCTGAAAGAGCGTGCATTGAGACAGCGCGAACGTGGCTTGCAAAAAGGTGTTGAAATTCTTGAAGAGCGCGAGCAGGAATTAGAGGGTCTTCGGGCAATGAAAGAAGATGCATTTGAAGATTATCTTAGGGCAGAGCTGAAGGCCGCAGAACACATAGGCCCGGTTCGCAGGGAAAAATTCCCGGAGATTCATAAAAAACTAGATCAAGCAAGACAAGGCATTATCTCAGGCGATATTGCTGCCGCGATAAGACGTGTTTCAGAGGCAGAGGTCTTGATGGACAAGTTCAAGCTTAACAAGGAAGAGCGAACGCCTTTTAGTTATGATTTAAAGTATATCAAGGCAAGCATTAAATTAGCTGAGCTTGGCTGATATTGTTTTGTTTTCTTCGTCTATCTCAAATATTTTTCCAAGAAATTTCTCTACAACGTATATGTTTGTTCTTGTGTGATCCGTGATCTCACTTACTTTTATTTTGCCTGGGCAGAACAAGGCAATCCAAGGTATAAGATTATCTGCCATGTGCGAATCTATTGGTGCTTTTGAATCGATTTGTTTTATCATGTCTTTTGCAGCCTCTTCCCCCACTTTTTCGCTTGGTTTTCCTCTCTCTCCAAGAGCGCTTGCTCCAAGTATTATCGGATTAACTAAATCAAGGTCTTCCTTTTCTTTTGAGAATATCGTCCATAGTGTGATTCCCGATCCTGGGGAGTAAGTGTCGCAGTATTCTTTTCTTATGTTTATTGGAACTTCGTATTTGCTTAATAGGAATTTTGCGGCTTTTGCCTGTCTGTCAGCCACTTCTGCCTCTTCAAGATGTTTTGAAGCATGCGAAACTCCTTTTATCTGGATCAAGTGATGTTGTTCTGTATTTTGTATTCCCAGATTTTGTTTTCTTATCTCTTCTAAGAATGTCTTGAAGTCAGGATAATCAGATAGCTTGAATTTTGGTTTTATTGTTATCTCAACTTCGCCTCCGCCTTTTGGAAAATAACCTCTTTTTATCAATTTCACAGCGATCTTTTCGCAGAATTTGTTTATATGTGGAACAAACACCTCTTGAAAATACTCTATAGGCATTGACCACTTGGTATTTGTGCCCCCTGTCAGTCTTAGCTTTACTCGCTTGTCTGCAAAAAAGCAGGGCAGCAGCAAGGCCTGCATTAGAAGGCTTATTGAACCTGCTGTTCCAATGTCTATCTTGATTGTTTTTCCTTTAATCTTGCCAGGATAATATGTTATTCTGCTGGATCCTATCTCAGCACCCTCTGCCTTTGCTCCGCACAATTGCTCTAGGCCCTTTATGCAAAATAAGTGCTGCGGTTTTAAGCCTGCATCTTTTCTTCCCTGGCGGATATTAGCCGCTTCAAATGGAATCTGGGTTATTGTAGAAAATGCCAAGGCAGTTCTTACTATCTGCCCTCCGCCCTCTTTATGGCTTCCATCTATAAGTATCATAAATTAAAAAAATAAGAATTAAAATATATAAAACCTTGTTTTTATATTTCCAGATTGTCTAGCTCAGCAAGCTCTTTGTCCAGGTTCTCTAGGTCATTAAGGTCTAGATCTCCTGCCACATCATCTATTACAACAACCTCTTGGTCAATTACAACAACATCTTGATTTGCAGTTGTGTCTTCTGCCACTGTCGGCGGCATAGGCGTTGGTTGATACGGAGCTACTGGAACTGGTTGTGTTGGTGTTTTTGGTGCACAAGCAACAACTAATACCAGTGTTGCGAGCAAGATTCCTAAAATCATTGTTCTTTTCATATTTTTCACCTGCTTATCGTGTTTCTTTGTTCCTATTTAAATTTTTCTGCTTAAATATAGGAAAAAAGAAAATTGGGCAGCTTAGCTGCCTTCTTCTGGTGTCTCTCCAATCTCTTCAGCTTGCTCTACAGGAGTTTCTTTTCTTTCCTGCATTCGCTCTTGCGCTCCAGCACCTTCATTCATTCTTTCTTGATTTCTTTCACGTGCTTTTAGAGCCTCTTCTCCGCCCCGGACTTGCTTCATGTTCTGTACAAATTGCTTAAGGGCTTTGTGAGCTTCTAAAAGGTATCTGTGTGCTTCTTTTGTTTGTTCAACAGCACCTTTTACATCTCCTGCTTGGTACTTGTTCTGAGCTCCTTGTTCAGCTGCTTTGGATTGGCTAAGTTTAGCTTCAAATTCAGCTAGCTGTGCTTTGACTGGTGTTGTATCTTCTCCTGCATTTTCCAGTCTTTGGACTGTATTGCGCAGCTTTGTTTGAAGTTGTTCCATTCTGGTGTTTAGTGCTCTGATCTTATTAGCAGCTACTTTTCCAGCTCCGTTCTTTATTTCATCTTTTGTTCCTTGCCAGGATTCTCTGATTAGTTTCGCTGCTTCTTGATAGTCTTCTTTTGCACTCTCTTCACCAAGCTCTTCAACAGAATCAGCTGCACTTGCGATTTCAGCTGCTTTTGCATCTAGCTTTGTCATGATTTGAGCTTTTTGCTCCTCTCCCATGTTTGATGCCTGGACTCTTTCTTTAGTCTTTGCAATCAAGCCTAGGACATGTTCTGCTACGTTAGAAAGGTATTCTTTTGTGTGCATCTTGGTTTCTTTTCTTGCCTGTTTGCACTCTTCTGTCTCGCTTCCTTTGCAAGCAGTTAATTCCTGTTTCCTTTCTTGGATTTTTTGTCTTGCTTCTTCATGTTTTGCTTTTGCTTCTGCTCTTTTTGCATTAGCTTTAGCTAAGCGTTCTCTCATCTGTTCTTTGTTTTGCGCATACTTTTCTCTTGCTGCCTGGTATCTTTCGCGCATGGTTTCCATCTTGCCAGCTACTTGTTCTGCTCTTGCTTCTTTAGCAGGGGTTTGTTCTTGATATAATGTAGGTTGAGCTTGTGTTCCGCCCTGTCCCCCTTGTCCATCGCCCTGAGCTGCAAATGCTGCAGGTACTATGCTTATCAAAAAAATGGCCATCACAAACATTGCAAATAATTTCTTCATTTTGTTTTCCTCCCAAACACAAACCCTGGCCAAAAAATAAAAAAGGTGTGCGCAGGCAGATCGCCTCTCGCACACGCAAAGATAGCCGTTTTTTTGTGTTTGTTGAAACCTATAAGGCGTGTTTTATTTATAAAGACACTTTCCAAGGCGCAAAATTAAAGCTTTGTTTAAGCTTTTAAAACTTTACAAAGGCCTAAATGAGCTTTTCTTACTTTACGAAAGCTTTTTAAACAGCAGGCCCCTAGAGTGCAGAATATGAAGCTTAGAGCCCTTATATTGCCAATATTTCTCATATTGGCATCAAGCATGGTTTTTGCAGCCAATATTGAAGGCACTATATATGATATTGAATTAAATACTGTAAAGGATGCTGTTGTTGAGATTGATACAACCCCTAAGCAGTCTTTTGTTTCTAAAAATGGCACATATTCTTTTGATATTCCTATTGGTGAATACACTATCACTGCAAAGCATGAACAAGGCATGGTTCAGGAATCTGTCATTATCAAAGATGACGGCAAGTATAATATTGATTTGATATTGTTTCCAGACTTTAGCGAAGAAGTAGATATCCTTGATGAGTCTGATTTAGATATAGGAACATCTTACACAGAAGAAATAAATTATTCTTTGTATTATTTCATTGGCTTTCTTGCTGCACTTATTATTCTTATTGCAGTTGTCTTTAATTACAAGAAAAAACTTGAGACAAAACTCAAGCAGGAAATAAAGGAAATCAAGCACATCAAGAAAGAGGATGATCTTGAGGCAGATCTTAAGGAGCTTGTTGCTTTCATCAAGAAAGAGGGCGGCAGGACAACCCAGAAGGATCTTAGAAAGAATTTTCCGCAGTCAGAGGCAAAGATTTCTTTGATGGTTTCAGAGCTTGAGCACAAAGGCAAAATAAAAAAGATTAAAAAAGGCAGGGG
>JAHWHC010000018.1 GCA_019323555.1 Candidatus Woesearchaeota archaeon | reverse complement strand
CCCCGCTTAGCTCAATGGTAGAGCGTTCGGCTGTAGATAAACTCACTTACTGACTCGGTATTCGTACCAGGAATGAAAGTAAGTCAGCCGTTACCGAAAGGTTCCCAGTTCGAGTCTGGGAGCGGGGATACTTTTTTTTAAGTCAAAAGATTAATAAAGCTGAAAGTTTATCTTCTAATTGATGAGATCTTTAAGAGAAATACTTCTTGTGACAGTGCTCTCTGTTGCTTCTTTTTGCGGTGGATGCAAGACAGAAGAGCAGTTCATAGAACCATTCACGCCAATCCCTGTAGGAGCGTATTTAAACGAGGATGGAGAGCAGACAGAACTAGGAAAAAGACAAGCCCTGCTTGAGGAAATAATACAGGAACACAACGTACCTCATGTAGCAGATATAATCTATTATGACGAATTAAACCGCGAAAGATACTATCAAGTCATGCATGCAACTTATGGCGTTTCCAGGAGAAGTGCAGACGGGCCCTGGGAAAAAGTAGGCGCCATAAGCGGAAGATACGGCGCAGTCACAGTAATACGAGAGTCCCAAGTTGGAGAAGGAAAGCCTTCTGTTATGGTTGTGCCTGAAACAGTATTTGAAAAACACCAGAATAAACAAGATTTGGTCAGCTTCATAGTAGATCATGAGGGAATGCATGCAAGAGACAATGCAACAGGATTGCTACTTAATGGAGAACAGGTAACAATAGAGCAAATTGGCTCAGAATTATACAAAAACATAATGGAACTAAGGGCATATAACAACCAAATGCTTCAAATAGAGAAAGGAAGAGCTGTGTCTGACAAATGCAAAAACTTGATAGCAAATGCATATCATAGGCATCATCAATCTATATTAATACAGGCAATAAACGGCAATAAATACGCGCAAGCAGCAATGGCGTTTGCAGTATATGCGCCTGTAATAGACTTGGACCGAAAGAAAGTGCTGCTAATCAGGAAAGGGGATTTTTTTAAAGGACACCCTGAACACGAAGAACATAAATGACAGTAAACTTTAAATAAACAGGTCTATTCTGAGTATTCGGTGGGTGAGGTTTTGAAAAAAAGACTATTTGGTTTGAGTCTGTTTTTAACAATTCTGGAATTAGTTAGCCCTGGCTGCAGCACGCCTGAAAAACCAGAAAAACCGCTTCTAGAACCAGCAAAACAATTAGGGACTGCAGAACCAGAGAAAAAACCAGTTGTCGTACCAGAAGAAAAACCAGCAGAAAAACCAGAAGCACCAAAAGAGATAACACTGGAGGATGCAATACGCGATGCAAACTTAAGACCGCAACATCTGCGGCAGGTTCCAAAATCAGAATACATTGCAGGAATATTCTATTGTGATAATCAACAAGACAGAGAAGAATTTGGCAAAAAATTCGTAGAGTTGTACAATCCAACGCGGGAGGAGATGATAATACTTGAAGCAACCCTGCGAACAAGAAACAAGCCAGCAATGGCAACAATGCCAGAAAGACTGGTCGGGCAAGGACTGCCACAACTAATACTAGTAACACCAAGTATGTATATGACCTTCCGGTATCAAGGGGAAGTTGATGCGCTCTTAATAGATCAGATGGGCCAATGCGCAAGAGATGCTGCGAACGGATTTGTTTTTGATGATATTGTAATATTACCCGACGTAAGCACTGCTGAAAAAGCACCGCCCGGGAAAAAGCTAGTTAAAGTAAATACGCCGTTGTATAATGCAATGGATTACATGCGCGGACTATATGCAATGATAGAAGGCATAGCATCAGGCAAAAGAAAAGTCTCTAAATTCTGCAAAACAGTTGTCTACAAAGAATACATGGAAAAGTACATGAACCTAAAGCTGTACGCAATAGGGAGAAGAAACCAACTGGGCAGAGTGGATGATGTTGTAGATACGATAGGGAGGACGCTTTGCTCTTTTAAATGGATCCCCAGAGTAGACAACGGCCAGGTGTATCTGGATAAACGAGACTAAGTGCAGTCATGCAAGCGCAAGATTTAAAAACAACCATATTCTCACACGATAATATGCCCCAGTAGTGTAGAGGTTATCATGAAGCCCTGTCGTCAGCATTGCTGATAGAAAGGCTTCGACCTGGGTTCGATTCCCAGCTGGGGCGTTTTAAAATTCTTAAGAAAAATTTAAATAATCTTATGCTAAACACATGTTAAAAGGTGATATGATGAGAACTATAAGCATAATCGCAACAATTCTTTTTTGTTTGATGTTCTTGGCAGGATGCCAGACAGAAGGCCAGGCTATTGGAGGATGGCCGTCTAGGGATGACATGTTTTTCAGAAGTGAGGATACTTTTAAACCAGCAGAAGATACTAAAGAACCGGTTTTATTAGACTCTGCAGTACATCCTTTCAATGACCCGTATTTCGGGCTTAGGATGCTGGAGCTGGAAAGAGCGCTTATGGAAATTAAGCTGGACCTGGACGTGTGGTGCAAGTATCATATGGAGAATAATGCAAAATATTCGCCGCTTCCTGGGCAGGAAGGAGAATCATACTTCACTGTTTGGGTAACGCCAAACATGGGCGTCACCTGTGAAGGAAAGATGTCCGGCGGCCAGGTTACAGAAGTTGGCGCAGGAATAACACTTCGTTAATTGCTGAAGCTTATTTTTTATCTTCTTGTTCTATTCGTTCAGAAAGCTGTTTCAATGCCTTGACATACCAAACATTCTGAATATCTTCGTCTGTTATCTTGCGCAAATGTTCTGGTGACTTGATTGGACCCCACCAAGAGGAATTTCCAAATATTATTGTTTCAAGATCAGGAACATAGATTGCAGGATTAAAATGCGCACTGACCTGCAGTTTTTTTGTTTCAGGATGCCACAAAGCCTGATAATTTACTGGAATCTCTCCAAGAAGAATACCTAAATAAGTTTTATTGCCATATTCTTCTCCAACAGGCCTAATTGCAACAAAACTGCCTGTTTTCCCATGCCAAAAAGGCCGGACACCTAGCGGGCCGAAAGATATATCAGAAACTTCTACAGGATAAGACATATCATTAATTCCCAAATCTGGACAAATCATTTTAGACTCCCTATTTTCCTGCATTACTTTTTCTAATTGATATATTTCTTCAGCACTTAATTTTGGAGTCTTTGAATTTTCTTCCCCTTCAGCCATAACATAAAAGAAGCAAGTGTTTTATTTAAACTTTTTGCAGATTTTCAGCAAATTATTTATACTCCGACATATTACTTGTTCTTGGTTGGGGGAGATAAAATGGCTGAAAGCCTTGATGCAGAATTATGCGTGCATTAT
This sequence comes from Candidatus Woesearchaeota archaeon, assembly GCA_019323555.1. Taxonomy (GTDB): domain Archaea; phylum Nanobdellota; class Nanobdellia; order Woesearchaeales; family ARS49; genus WJJT01. The sequence goes on along the minus strand of JAHWHC010000018.1, from coordinate 13,362 downwards.
AGAGCAAGCAGAAGAGAGCTCAAAGAAACCGGAAAAAAAGACAGCAAATACGAGCTCAGGGGCTGTTATGATTGCGATGGAATCACAAAAGACTGCAATAACAAGACACCGCTGAACGAACTTCTGTTTGACCTGGGTGAAGAGTAAATTATTTAAACAGACAGCAACAAATTCTTAATATTGTATATGAGGTGTTAATAATGGCAAAAAAAGAACAGAAAGTGGGAGGAATCCTTGTCGGAGCAGGATGCCTGATAGGCCTCGGCATTGGAATGATGTACGGCAGACCAGATGTAGGCGTGCTTATTGGATTAGGAGTTGGACTCCTGGGCATGTTTATTTATGTGGCTATGAAAAAGAAATAAAGTCCTAAAAAGGACTTTTTATTCTATATTCTACTAAACAATAAAGCTTATAATAGGGTGGTTTTCAACAACAGATATAATAAAAAATGGTGGAGAGTGAAGATAAATGCGAACAATATGTATAATGAATCATAAAGGCGGAGTTGGAAAGACCACGACAGCGATAAACCTGGCAGCAGGCTTGTCAAGGATGGATAAAAAAATTCTTTTGATTGACCTTGATCCGCAGGGAAACATAGATTTATCCCTTAAAATCGAGGCAGAAAACAATCTTTATGACGCAATGACAGGAAAAGTCCTGCTGAACAGCACGATAGTCAATCTTGCAAAAAACTTGGACGTCATATCCTCAACAGAGACGCTCACAAAAGCAGAATACTACCTTTACAAGCAGGACGAATCAAAAATGCTGTTGAAAAGCCTTCTAAACCAGATAAATGGCTATGATTATGTATTGATAGACTGTCCGCCTTCACTAGGCATACTGAACCAGAACGCGCTAGCATTCTGCAAAGAGGTATTTGTGCCAACATCAACAGACTTCCTGGGTTTTGATGCGCTGAAGAAAATGAAAGACATAGTTGATGAAGTAAACCGGGCATATGGAAATAACGCAACAATAACAAAAGTTATCCCAACACTCTATGACACAAGAAACAAAATATGCAAACAGACCCTGACAGAGATAAAAAATGAATTTGGCAGCAAGGTCAGCAACCCGATAAGAGTAAATTCCAAGATAAAAGAGGCCCCAAAACACGGAAAAAGCATATTCAAATACGCAAGAAGCAGTCCAGGAGCAAAAGACTACGGGCAGCTGGTTGAGGATGTTGCAGGGATGTAAGACAGTAAACCTTTTAAACCGCCCTGATTTTATTCTTTTTTACGGGCCCGTGGTCTAGTGGCTATGACGTCTCGTTGACGTCGAGGAGGTCCCCGGTTCAAATCCGGGCGGGCCCATCACAACATTTATAAATACTAAGTCTATATATTAATTAAAAAATGGGTGAGAAACACAACAATATAATTAAGTATTTTTTCTTAGGTATATTTGTATTACTTATATTCCTGAGCTTTCTGGTAATAAAACCATTCATAAACGCAATACTCGCAAGCATTGTGATAGCATATGTGTTCTACCCAGTATTCAGACTCCTGAACAAAAAAATAAAGAACAAATCGCTGTGCGCATTGATTGTCTCTGTGTTCATAATCCTTCTGATAATGATCCCATTCTCATTCCTGCTTCAGTCATCTGCTTCAGAAGCGCAATATATGTATGTAAGAGCAAAACAGAAAATACTTGCTGGGGAGATACTGGATCTTGACTGCACAGGGCAGGATACTCTGCTGTGCAGATCTTCTGAATACATCAAGGTGTGGGTAGAGGATCCAGAAGTAAAATTCTATCTTCAAGACATGCTTGGCAGATTTGCAACAATGGCAGTAGACAAAACATCAAGCCTCATATTCCAGCTGCCAGGCATAATACTGCAGATAGTGATCACGTTCTTCATATTATTCTATCTATTCAAGGACGGGCCTGAACTAATCAAAAAAATAAAAGACCTGCTTCCGCTAAAAAGAACACACAAAGCAATGGTGTATCATAAAATAAAGGAAACAACACACGCAGTCATGTATGGATCAATACTGATTGCAGTGATACAAGGCGCCTTGGGAGCACTAGGATTCTGGATCTTTGGGATAAGCACGTTCTACATCTGGGGACTTGTGATGGCAATATTTGCATTAGTACCATTTGTAGGAACAGCAATCATCTGGATCCCCGCAGCACTATACTTAATCGCAAAAGGATCATCAGAAGGAAATTCTGTCTTGATATGGAACGGCGTAGGATTATTACTCTATGGAACATTTGTGATCTCAAGTGCAGACAACCTACTAAAACCAAAACTAATCGGAGACAGAGCAGGACTGCATCCAGTCTTTGTATTATTAGGGGTATTAGGGGGACTGCAATTATTCGGATTTGCAGGATTCATAATAGGGCCATTAATATTATCTGCCTTAAAGTCATTCATTGACATATACCACAAAGAGCGCACAATATAAAATGAAGCTGAAAATAAAAGACATGGACATAGCCACAGGCGGTGTGAAAGTAGTTCTACTAAATGAAAAAGATGCAGACAGGCTGGATCTGCACCACAATGACAGAGTCGTCATAAAAAAAGGAAAACTGCACACAACAGCAGTATTAGACATTGCAGAGAGCGCAAGAGCAGTGCCAATAGGAAGAATAGGCTTGTTTGAAGAAGTTCTCGATGACCTTAAGGCGAAACACAGAGATACTGTAAGCATTTCTGCAGGCAAAAAACCGATCTCTGTCTCTTACATAAAGAAAAAACTAGACGGCAAAGAATTAACCTATCCAGAAACATATCAAATCATATACGACATTGTAGAGGATCACCTCACAGACATTGAATTAGCATCATACATAACAGCAAACTATGTCTATGGCATGTCAATGCAGGAAATACTAGACTCAACAAAAGCAATGACAGTGACCGGCTCTACAATAAAAGTAAAAAACCATTTAATCGCAGACATCCACGGAATAGGAGGGGTTCCCGGAAACAGGACAACGCCCATAGTTGTAGCAATACTTGTCGCAGCAGGACTAAAAGTCCCAAAAACAAGCTCAAGAGCAATAACATCCCCTTCTGGAACCGCAGATACAATGGACTTGTTCTGCCCAGTAGGAATGTCAATATCCAAGCTTCAAAAAATAATACAGAAAGTCGGGGGCTGCATAGTTTGGGGCGGCGCAGAAGAGATAAACCTGGCCCCAGCAGATGACAAAATCATAAGAATAGAGCATCCGCTGGAGATAGATGCAGAGGGACAGATGCTTGCATCAATAATGGCAAAAAAAGCAAGTGTGTGCGCAACACATTTGCTGTTAGAGATGTCTGTCGGAAAAAACGCAAAGCTGGCAAACAAAAAAGAGGCAATGCGGCTAAAAAAATATTTTGACACAATCGCAAAAGGAATAAAGATGAAAATAACATACTACATAGCTGAAGGCTCACAACCAGTAGGAAACGGAATCGGCCCGGCACTAGAGGCAAGAGATGTTGTGTGGCTATTGACAAACGACCCAAGAGCACCAAAAGACCTGTTGATAAAATCACTGAAGATGTCTGCACAGATGCTGGAGTTCACAGGCAAGGCAAAAAAAGGAAAAGGAATGGCGCTTGCCAAGAAATTAATTGAAGACGGCAGCGCATACAAGAAATTTGTTGAGATAATCACAGCACAAGGCGGGTGCGAGAAAAAAGCAGACCAGATTCCACTGGGCAGGTTCACAAAAACAATAAACTCACCAAAATCAGGAAAAATAATCCATGTTGATAACAAGATCACAACAAAAGTTGGCAGGGCAGCAGGAGCACCAAGTGACCACGGCTCTGGAGTATACCTTCATGTCCACAAAGGAGCTAAAGTCAAGAAAGGAGATCCTTTATTCACAATCTATTCTCAAAACGCAGAAGAACTAGGGTATGCAGTAGAGACAACAAAGAAATTCAAGCTGATGGAAATTAAATAATACAGCACATTGCATCTGTGTTTGCCTGATCTTGAGCAAAATAAGGATAACATTTCTTTAAATCACTGAAATCCTGCATAGAAATTTTTCCTTTTTCTACATCCTCCATAGTATACAGTGTTCCTGTCTTAGTCAAGACCTTGCAGGAATTGGTTTGAACAGGAAGCGGTGCAGGAGGCGGCGGCAATGGTTCTGGCGCCATGATCTCAACATCAGGAATAGGGGCTGGCTTTTGCATCGGCTCAACCTTAACTGGCTCTGGCGGAGGAACATAAAATGTCTCTGGCCTCTGCGGAAGCGGCTGTGGTTTAGGAGCTTCCTCTTTGCCGCAGGCAGTGATGATAAGCAGCAATGCCAGTAAAATAAGTATTTTTTTCATTTAAGCTGAAATTAATTTTAGTGCTTTTAAACTTTTCTCTTTATAAATTCTATAATAAGGTTTATATACTTAAAAGCCCTGAATCCCCTTAAATTGGAAGAGGACACCTTGGAAGAAGAGGACAAGTTTGATGAGAAACCAATAGACAAACGTTCTTTCAAAGAAACAGACATTATTTGAATTCTTTAAAAAAAAGAAAAAAATTAATTGTGCATTCTGAACTTCATCTCAATACCGCCAAACCATGACGCAAAGAGATTGTAGAGTGCAGCCATAATCGCTCCAGATACAAATCCTAGGATACCGTAAATTATAGGCATTATGATAACCAATACAAAGCCTAGCAAGAATGTTGGTATTCCTGGAATTATCTGTGTGCCGCCTGCCTGTGCAAAAGTGCCTAAAACAGCGTAGATTATGCCGATTATAAAGCCCATAAATGCGCTCAGGATGGCATTCATCTTAGCAACAGACAAAACGCCCATTTTTCTTAATTCTGCCATGTTCATACCCCCAATCAAAGTGTTGACACTATAAAGACAGTGGTGATTTAAAAAGCTGATGTAGAAATGAGAACTACGCGGGCGGCATTGCTTACCAAGTAAGCATCTTATGTGCCTTCTTGAAGACCTTATAATTGCTGAACAGCAATTTCTTTGCCTCGCCACCAGCTTTCTTCTCTTCTTTGCCCCATTTTATAAAATCTGCCTTGGTTGGCTTCTTTACAGCAGGCTTCTTGATTGACAATGGCACAAAAGAACCAAACAAGTCCTTGAAACCCTTGCCAACTGCCTCAAAAGGCTCGAACACACTTGGCCTAGGAGGAGCTTTAGTCTCGTCTTCTTTTGGCTCAAATTCTTCGCCAGCCTGCTTAAGATACTCTTCAAGATCATCACCAATAGCATCAAGAGTTGCCTTGATAGAAGCATCAATGTTCTTCAAGAGCTCAAGATCCTCTTTCTCTTTCATGCTTATGAAATTCTGAATCTGATCCAGTGTCCAGGAATAAGCTCTCCAGCTGATCCTTGCCTGGCCAACGTGAATAGGGCCCCTGTGATAACCAGGAGTCTCTGCAGTATAAGGCATAGAGGGTCTTGCCCTGTAAAAGAAAGTCTCTAAAATACAGGTGTAATATTTTGAATTGCCTTCTGGAATCTTGATGCCCAGAACCTCAATCTCAACCAAAGAACCTTCAAAAGCTGCAATCAAGTCAGCTGAACTAAGTTTTGAGACATCTGCACTCAATCTCTCTATCTGCCTAAGATACGGCTTTAACCAGGTAACATACATCCTGATGACATTATAATTCTGCCTCAAGTATTTTAACTCAAAAAGCCTTCTCTGCTTCAGCTCTTTGTAGTTTTCCTCTCTCCAAACCAGATATTGCTCTAATTTTCTTCTCAACAAATCCTTTACAACCCTGGTTCCTCCAGTCATATTGTTGATTGCATCATCAATATCTTCTGTCTTTTGAGGGTGTATCTGGAAAAACCAATCAGGCAGGGTTGTGTACTGCAGCTGCGTAGCTAGCTGGAAAATATTAGGGCTTACCCGCTGGCCCTGAACAACACCATCAACAAGATCTGTCCAGATACCTTTCAATGTTATTTCAGCAGAGATATTGCCTTTTCTTGCATCTTCATGATACTTGATCCTCTCATCAATCCAGCGAATATCCCTGACTAACTGAAATAGATCTTTTCTTATGAACTGGCCTATGGTGGCCATGTATTGTGAAACCTTGTCTGCTGCCAGCCCTAATCTGGCAGTTGCAGCACCCCAAAAAGAGCTGTGCTCTGCAGCAGTAAAAATATCCGTTATCTTGTAAACCTTTGGAAAGCCCCATTCCGCCAGTTGATTCAGGCAAAAGAAATAAATCGGCTCAATAGACTCATGGGGAGATTCATACCAAACAAAATACCTGTTCAGAGGAACAGGATAATCCTGAACAACCATCTGGTCTTTCTCTGCCTCAAAAATCTCATGGTCTGCAAAGCCCTCTGCCTTGTCATCAGACAGCTTATCAACCACTTTCTTTTTTTCCCTGTCTGAAAGAGAGTCAAAATTAGGGTAAGCCGCCTTGAATTTCTTGTTGTAGAATCCATAAAGGATCATACGCTTGCTTCCTGACGTCATTTTATTGTATTATTCCTTGGACTTTTTATGTATTTTCATTTTTTTGGCCAGCGTGACTGTGTTTCCTATCTGAAGCACAATCACAGAGTCTGTCTTCTTGGCCAGGTCAATTGCAACCTTTTTCTTATCCTTATCTTCCAGATAGGCCCTTAAAAATTTAACCTTGATTATTTTTTTAATCTTAAGCTGTTTCTTTAGTTCAGTTATCAATCCTTCTGAGATGCCTGACTTTCCAATCTGCATTGCAGGATATAATGTTCTTGCCTTTGCTCTCTGCTCTTTAATTATTGCCATTCTTGTGCGCCCATCTTTTCTTTAGCTTTGCGATGTTTAATCTCTTATTCTTTATTATTTTTCCTATATCTTTTGCAGTATCCTGCAATAATACTGAAATGTGCTCTCCGCCAAGCATGTGCGGAAGGATAACATAATCTGCTCCGCGCTTGTATAACTCTAAAGCATCGTCAACATCCTCTGCAGTGACAATCACTACAGCTTTCTTATTGTCTGTCTTGACTTTTTTCACAAGCATCAAGCTGTCATCATAATCAGGAATAGTGGATATTACTAATTCTGCTTTCTTGAAATTCAGCTTGTCCATTATTTCAATATCACTTATGTCTCCATAGAGGCAGTGGATCTGCTCTTTCATCAATCTCTTGATCAACTCTGGATTAAAATCAATAACTAAAATGCTTTTCTTTATTTTTTCCGCAGATTCAAGAATCGCGTGGCCGATCCTGTCGCAGCCGCACAAGATAATCTTGTGATCTGCCTCTGTCTCAGGACAATACTCCAGATCAAAACCCTTGATTGACAGGGCCTCAAAAGGCTTGACTACTTTCTTGAACAGCCGATATAATTTTTCATCATAAGTGATCATGTAAGATGAGACTGTGAATGTGATTACAGCGATAATTGCGATTATAGAAACTAAAGTCTGAGGAATGATCCCAACAGAATACCCTGTAGCCATCATTATTAAAGAGAATTCACTGATCTGCGCCAGAGAAATTCCTGTCAAGAACGCAGGCCGTGCCTTGAAGCCCATTGCGCACATCAACATCAATACAATCAAAGGATTGCAGATTAGCACAAATAGGGATAATAATATAATTGGCCAGATTATGTTCTGCAGGCCATTTAAAACAATCTGCATACCCAGAGTTACAAAGAAAATTGTTGCAAAAAAGTCTCTTAATGATTTTATTCTTGAGGCAATTTCTATATGATACGGTAATGGAGCCAGACTAATTCCTGCCAAGAAAGCACCGATTGCAATTGAGAATCCTAGTTTTTGCGAGATCAGTGCATAAGCAAAACACCAGGAGACTGCGGAAAGAAACAGAAGTTCTGAAGATTTTGCAAGAGGCTTGAATAAGTATCTTAAGAAGAAAGTTCCAAGCAAGATAGAAACTGCAAAAAAACCAACTGCAACAATCAAATTACTTATAACATGAGATACATCTAACTGGCCTGAATTAGCCATCATAGCAAGGATGATAACTGCAACAAAGTCCTGTACTAGCAGAACACCCAAAGAAATCCTTGCATGCAAGGCATTTATCTCATTCTTGTCTGAGAAGAGCTTAACTATTATTACAGTACTGCTTAAAGTCAAGGCAATACTTACATAAAACGCGTAAATAGATGGAAGACCTAGAATCAAGGCTAATAAATAGCCTGCAATGAATGTCAGGATTATCTGTCCTAAGCCAACAATCAAGGAAACAGCACCCAGGTGCTTAAGTTTTCTAATATCCAGCTCTAAACCAACAATAAATAACAAGAAAGCTATGCCTATCTCTGATAAAGTTGTAATTACATCCTGATTCATGACCCATCCAAGGCCAATCGGGCCGATGATAATCCCTGCAAGCATGTACCCAAGAACTATCGGCTGCCTGAAAAACCTAGAGATAATCGCAAGAACAGTTGCTACTATCAATATCATTCCTATATCTGCTATTAAAGGGTCCATAATATCCTCTTTTTTTCTATATTAGTAATAAACTAGTATAAAAATGTTGCCGTAAAGTTAATGTTTCTAACTAAGAAGAAGTTTCTGTTTTTTGCTCTGGATCATACCAAACTGCCATATTAGACTGATTACCAAGTACAAATGGAATCTCTGAATTATCTTTATGAAGTATCACCGTGTTATATTTTCTGTTACCGCCGTGCCTTCTTTTCAATATAAACTGGCCGCAGCCGCTGTTCTCCTGCTTGCAAACCTTTAAACCACGTATTGGTACGAATCTCGCACGATCAGCTTTTTCTGGATTAAGAAGGTCAAACCGTATCAATTCGCCTTTGTCATTGGCTGCATAAATGATATTATCCTTTGTGTCAGCATGAATATTGTCTGTCCTTAAGGAATATTCTAAGGATTCTTCTTTTATTTCCAGAGTTTCTGTGTTTATCAAACCAATAGCAGAATAGGTTTCTTTTGTGTTGCCATGCCGTTTGTTTGGAGTTACCTTAAAATCAGCACAATATGCAATATGTTTTCCGTTATTAATCCAAGCCAGCCACTTAATTGCAAACGAATCTCTCTTGCATCGTGGGACATGCACTTTAGTAGGCGAATAAGTAGAATCATTCACTTGATTAACTTGATAAATTGTGATGTCTGATACATCAGTAAGCCAGGCAACACGAGAGTCATCTGACCTATCTTTAAGCAATGCCTCAAGGTTATGCAGTTTTGCTCTTTCTGCTTCTTCTTGTTGTTCTCTTTGCTTTTTTGCTTGCTCCTGTTTTTGCCGTTGCTTTTCTTCTCGTTCTTTTCTTTCTGCTTCTGCTAACTTGTCTTTTTCTGCATTTTCCATCTTTCTTTTAGAAGCAGTAACTATTCCCTGTACTCTGCTGCGCCAGGCCTCTTCTGCTAGCCTTTCTTTTTTAGCTCTTGCTTTTTCATATCCTCCATTCTTGACAGCCTCCCAGAAACTTACCTCAGCCTTCACAGGCCTCCTCTTTGCCTCTTCAAGAGCCTCAAGAAACTGGCCAATGTCCTGAAACCTGTCCTGGACCCGCGGTTCAACAGCAGTGGCAATAACTTCATCATAAGACGGTGCAATACCCATCTTAGAAGGCATATACCTTGGATTAAGCTCTTTTCTGCCAGTCAGCATGATCATAAGAATCTTTCCAAGAGTGTAAACATCTGCAGCAAATGTAGGTTTTGCATCTGGCTCTAATAATTCAGGAGCAATAAAATACGGCTTTGCAAAAACATGAGTGCTGCCTTTATTGCCAATACGCATAGATGTAGATAACGAAGAGAGCAGGGAGTCTCTTATTGAAACTCCATTGTTTTGTGCATTCAAATCGCATATCTTTACAATTCCCTCTAAAAACTGAACAGGTTCTGTGACATCATCATAATGCTGAAACATCACGTTCATTGGATCCAAATCAATGATTGTATCTGAGGTTTTATCATGAACAAATTTAATTGCATGTGCTAGATCTATTGTTTTTGCTGTTGCAACCCCTTGTTTTTTAATAGGATTGTTAAATGGAAGGCCTGTCGGCCCTAAGAGTTCATGCAGTGTTGCATGGCATAAATCAACTGCAATAAAAGGAGTTTCTCCCTCAAGCTCATGATAATATAAATTAACAATGTTCGGGTGGCGGCCGACTTTCTGAAGCAATGCACTCTCAGTTTGAAGGTGTGATATGTTTTGCGGATCCTTTAGAAACTTAAGTGCATATTTCTTTGCAGCGTTAGCATCGCTTGCAGACCAAACCTGCAGAACTGCACCTTCTCCAATAGGCTGGATCAGCTTAAAACGCCCCCCTTTGCCAACTACGTCATTTTCTCTGAGTGTCTTCATTGGCATAGAATAGATAAAGATGGTTTAAAAAGATTCGGGTCTGGCAACGTAAAGTTTTCTTAGAAGGAATTAAATCAAGAATTTAAAATACGCCACCGCCCGGATTTGAGTGGGAGTATCCCAAAGAATATTACTTGCTTTCAGCTATCATTGTATTCAATTCTTGTAAAAGAGCTTTGTCTATATCTGCCTTAGGAAGCTTCAGCAATTGCTTTTTTAAATCATCCAAAATTCGCCCCAAATTTTCTGCTTTATCAGCCAGTATGAATTGTTTCTTAATGGTATTAAGCTGACGAAAAATGCGCGCGTGAACCTCTAGACAGATCAACTCTTGTTTGAGTTGAATAATCTTATTCAAAATTCCTTTTGTTTCCCGTGTACTGCCAATTCTTTTATGCAGATCTCTCCATAATTCTTCAGCATTCTTTAAATGCATTCTTGCCTTAGAATAATCTTCATAAAACATTTCTGTGTTTGCCTGACTCAATTCTTTACTAATTGCTGAAAGAAGAGCATAGTCCTGTTTACGATCTACATCACTTCTCAAATCTAAAGTATCTCTTGAGATTTTTTTAGCAATATCACTAAGCTGAGGATTTTCTTTAGAATACTGAACTAGTGCCCTTGTCTCAGGAATGATTTTTTTAATGAATCTATTCTTGGTAACTGCAAGACCCGTAGTAATAGAAATAATCATCAAAATAAATGCGATTTTCTCGGCAATCTTCCATTTTAGTTCGGATATGTGATCTTCATAATCCATTTTCAGGCCTCTTTTGAGTATAAACGCCACCGCCCGGATTTGAACCGGGATATCCCGAAGGAAACAGGCTGGCTTGATTTGAGTTCTCAAGGCCTGCGCAATACCAGGTTATGCGACGGTGGCGTATAGAGGAAGAAACTTCTGGGGTTTTTAAAAGTTACCTTTAAAAATGCAGTACATAGAACAAGGTCTGGTAGTTACAAAAGACTTAAAAACCTTCTGGAAAAAGGCAAACATTTAAATATAACCTCCCCCTTTTGTATATAAACTTAATTGTGGTAAGGTATATAGTTTATGATATCAGTGTGGGGGTTTGAATATCTCACAATATTAGTTAGAGTAGGGGGATGTGCCAAATGTATTACATAAAAAATTGCCCTGAATGCGGGGGCATAAATCTATTTGTAAATCGCGACAAAGGAGAGATCATCTGTAAAGACTGCGGTCTTGTCATAGAAGACAAGATGGTAGAGTTTGGCAAGGAATGGCGAGAGTTTGAGTCAGACGGCGGCGGACAGCAATCAGGAAGAAGGACCGGCGCTCCAATGACATACACCCAATTTGACCAGGGACTTGGAACCGAGGTCGGCAGAAAAGCAGACCTGTTCAACCTAGGAAGCAAGGACAGAAACAAATTCTTCAGATTACGAAAATGGCAATACCGGATTTCTACAGCAATTGAGAGAAACCTTAAACTAGCACTAGCAGAACTCAAAAGAGTGTCTTCATACCTGAAATTACCAAAGATGGTAGAGGAAGAATCTGCAATGATCTACACACAAGCAGTTCAGAGAGGCCTGGTGAGAGGAAGATCCATGGAATCAGTGGTATCAGGAGCACTTTATGCAGCATGCAGAAGACACGAAGTTCCAAGAACACTAGATGAACTGTCAGAAGCAAGCGGAATAGAGAAGAAAGAAATCGGAAGAACATACAGATTTGTCACAAGAGAGCTAGGAATAACGATTTTGCCAAGCAACCCAGCTGATTACATCGCAAGATTCGCAAGCTCATTGAAATTATCTGCAGAATCACAGAGCAAAGCAGTAGAGATACTTGAAAAAGCACAGCAAGCAGAATTGACATCTGGAAGAGGGCCTACAGGAATTGCAGCAGCATCACTTTATGTATCTGCATTGATACATGGAGAGAAGAGAACACAGAGAGAAGTAGCAGATGTAGCAGGAGTAACAGAGGTCACAATCAGAAACAGGTACAAAGAGCTGCTTGACAAACTAAAGCTTGACAAGGAAATCAAGAAAACAAAGAAAAGAAAAAGATAATTTTTTTATTTCTAATTAAAGAGGTGGTGGCTGGTAATAATAGATGGTATATGCTGTAATATCAGACGTGCACGCAAACATTGAAGCGCTTCAAGCAGTTCTAGCTAAACTTCTGGGTATTGACGAAATACATTGTATAGGAGATATCGTAGGATACGGTCCAAATCCTGATGAAAGCTGTGATGCAGTAAAATCATTAAACGGCATAATAACAATGGGCAATCACGATGCATATGTCTCTGATGCATTCTTAACATCAAATGCTATATTTGCAGGAGGCCCTGCCGGGGAAGCAATAGACGCCAGCACAAGAGGATTTAGTGAAAAAAACAGGGCCTGGCTAAAACAATTGCCTGCTAAAGAATACAAAGGTGATGCAGTATTTGCACACGGCAATCCATCACAAGCAGAACCATACTGCATAACAGAATATATCCTACTTAAAGTAAGCCACTACAGAGGCTTTTCAAGCACTGACAGGGCCCAACCAGAACTATTGATACAAGACAGAGTCTTGTTTAGAGAATTATTTAACTGCATGCTTACAGAACAGGTTGATGAGGCATTCATAGGACACTCACACCTTGCATTTGCAGCTCGCAGGCCTAAAGAAAAAGACAATACGTCAGGAATAGAACTGATAATGGTTGGGCAAAACATGCAGCGCGATGCCTTGCAAGATGATACTTTTGAACTAGAACTTGATCCAAACTTTCAATATGTGTTTAATCCAGGTTCTGTAGGGCAGCCAAGAGACCTAGACAGAAGAGCAAGCTGTCTAGTAAGAGACGGCAACAAAGCAATCTGGCACAGAGTGATGTATGACCCAACAGAGACAATAAAAAAAATGGAAAAATTGCTCATTGACGCGCATTATAGAGAAAGACTAAAATCAGGAAAATAATCCGCCACAATTTTTTTAATCCAAATATTAAATTCCGCGCGCAAATGCAATTGTTGGAGAAGCAGCGGCATATTGAAAACCACGCATTAATTCTGTTTTTCTAGGGAGCTTAATGT
>JAHWHC010000017.1 GCA_019323555.1 Candidatus Woesearchaeota archaeon | reverse complement strand
TTTGAATACATACTAAAGATACCTAAAGAGAGAGTTGCAGTGCTTATAGGAAGGAAAGGCGAAGAAAAAAAACAACTAGAGAAAACACTCGGGGTGAAGATCGATGTCGACTCCAAAGAGGGAGACGTCACGATAACAGGCAAAGAGGCACTAAAAGTATACACTGCACGCGAGATCATCCGCGCAATAGGGCGCGGGTTTAATCCAGACATTGCAAGATTATTATTAAAAGTTGATTATGGATTTGACATGATCAACATCAATGAATATGCAAAAACAAAAAAAGACGCAGAGAGACTAAAAGGAAGAGTGATAGGGCAGGAAGGAAAATCAAGAGCAACGCTAGAGGACCTAACTGGAACAAATATCTGCGTCTATGGAAAAACAATAGGAATCATCGGGCCTTTTGATGCGCTGGCGCTGGCAAGAAGAGCAATTGAATCATTGCTGAGCGGAAGCCTGCACACACCAGTATACCGGTGGCTTGAGAAAAGAAGAGGAGAATTGCGATAATGGCAAATGAACCAGTAGCAGTAGAGCTTGCAAAAAAACAGAAAGCAGTAAGTGTTGCTGAATTTTTCGAGAGAAACAGGCACTTGCTAGGGTTTGACAATAAAAGAAAAGCCCTGCTTACTGTTGTGAAGGAGGCAGTAGATAATGCCATAGACGCCTGTGAAGAGGCAAGAATACTGCCAGAGGTAAATGTGCAGATACTGGACATGGGCAATGACCGGTTCAGGGTCATTGTAGAAGACAATGGACCAGGCATTGTAAAAAAACAAGTCCCTTTTATTTTCGCGAAATTACTCTATGGAAGCAAGTTCCATACTTTAAAACAAGCAAGAGGGCAGCAAGGAATAGGAATAAGCGCAGCAGTTCTTTATTCCCAGCTGACAACAGGAAGACCTGCAAAAATAAAATCAAGAATAGATGCAAACCATGACGCAATGCTGTTTGAATTGAAGATAGATACAAAGAACAACAAGCCAGAGATACTAAAAGAAGAAAAAATTGAGTGGAAAAAGACACAGGGAACAAGAATAGAGCTAGACCTAGAGGCGTCATACCAAAAAGGAGACCAGAGCGTTGATACATACATCAAAGAGACTGCAATCGTGAATCCTCACACCACAATCATCTATACTAATCCTAAAGCAGAACAATTTGTTTTTCCAAGAGCAACAGACAAACTGCCTGAAGAACCTAAAGAGATAAAACCACACCCATACGGCGTGGAGCTAGGAATCCTGATAAAAATGCTCAAGGATACTGATGCACGCACATTGCAGGCGTTCTTGACAAAAGAATTCTGCAGAGTGGGGGCAGGAACTGCAAAAGAGATATGTGAAAAAGCAGCTATTCCTCCAAATACAAAACCAAGAGACATTAATCATGCGCAAGCAGAAAAATTGATGGAGGGAATAAAGAATACCAAAATAATCGCGCCATCAACAGACTGCATAGTACCAATAGGCGCAGAATTACTTGAAAAAGGACTGAAAAAAGAAATAAATGCAGAGTTTTACACTGCTGTAACAAGATCACCTTCTGTATACAGAGGAAACCCTTTTGTCATTGAGTGCGCAATTGCTTACGGCGGAGAGCAGCCAAAAGATGGCTCAATAAGACTGATGAGATTTGCAAACAGAGTTCCTTTGCTTTATCAACAGAGCGCAGGAGCAATACTAAAAGCAGTTACGCAGACAAGCTGGAGAAGCTATGGATTAAGCCAAAGCAATGGCTCGCTGCCGCAAGGGCCAGTAACCTTGGTTGTTCACTTGGCATCTGTATGGCCTCCATTTACATCAGAAGCAAAAGAAGCACTAGCTCATTATCCTGAAATAATCAAAGAAATTAAACTTGCACTGCAGGAATGCGGCAGAAAATTAGGCATGTACGTCAATAAGAAAAAAAGAATACATGCAGAATCACAAAAAAGAAGCTATATTGAGAAGTATATCCCGCACGTAGCAGAGGCACTGAAAGAATTATTGTCACTTAAACAAGCTGACGAAGCAAAAGTAGAACAATTATTGAAAGAATTATTAGAGAAGCACAGAGGCAAACTAGAGAAAGTAGAGATGGAAAACACAGAATATGATGAAGAGTTTGCAAACATAGGCAAAGAGGAAAAAAATGAGTAAAAAGAAACCAGTACTTGATCAAATAAAAGATTTAGCTACTGATATCTACAAAAAAATACTGAGCAAGAAACAGCCTAAACTAAGCTCACCTGTCAGAAGCCTTGCTAATGTCAAATTCGACCCTAGCAAAGGATATTTTGAATTATTAGGAAATGAAAAAACAAGAACACTGACTGCATCAACAGTAAAAACATTTGCGCAGACACTAAGAATGATGGGATTATCAAAAAGCTTGATTGAGACAGATGACATTGCAACAAAAAGAGAAGCTTACTACGTCTCTAAGAACTGGGGAGATGCAAAATTCATAGAGCAGCCAGAATCAGACACGGTAATGGATGACATAGAGGCAACATTTGGAGTCAATAGAGAGCAGATAGGATTCATAGCAGACGAGCACGGCGGAGATGTTGCAGGCGCCTTGACAGTAGTGGATAAAACAGAAGACGGTAAAGAAATAAAAATAGACTGCACAAAATTCGGATCAGGAGCATACTCGATCCCAACATCAGTAGAGCACTTAAAATTTGACACCAAAGCAAAATTCATACTTGCAATAGAGACCAAAGGTATGTTTGAGAGACTTAACAGGCATACATACTGGAAAAAAGCAAACTGCATCATAATATCAATGGGCGGAGTTCCTACAAGAGCGTGTCGTAGGTTTATCAGAAGATTAGCAGATGAGAAAAAACTACCTGTTTACGTATTTACAGACGGAGACCCTTATGGATGGCTGAATATCTACAGAACACTGAAAGTTGGTTCTGGTAATGCAGCACACCTGAATGAATACTTCTGTGTGCCGCAGGCAAAATTTATTGGCATCACTGCGCAAGACATTCTTGATTATAAATTACCAACACATCCTTTGAAAGAAGTAGACATCAAAAGAGTAAAAGATGGAATGAAAAACGATCCATTTGTACAAGAACATAAAGAATGGCAGAAAGCCTTGAACTTGAGCTTGAAACTGAAGAAAAGGGCAGAGCAGCAAGCGCTTGCACAACACGGACTTAATTATGTTATTTCTGATTACTTACCAGAGAAATTAAAGAATCCTAAGAAGTGGCTTCCTTAAGCACTTCTTTGAACACATTTTTGAACTTGCCTGCTTTTTTCAGAACTTGCTCTTCTCTTTCTTTGTCTTCTAAAGGAGCGTTTTGCTCTAATTTGATCTCTTTAATTTGTTCAACTAAACTTTCTCTTTTCTTTAATAACTCAATGATTTGAGAGTCAATTAAGTCTATTTGTTTTCGGTATTGTTCTAGCATGGTAACGGGCCCGAGGGGATTCGAACCCCTGATCTACAGCTCTCTTCCATAAATGGATAGAAGGCTGTCGCCTTATTTGCCCTACGGCCAAATCCGGCAAAATTCGATATCGAATTTAGCAGTATCCAGACTAGGCTACGGGCCCATAGAGAGTAAAGTAAGCCAAGCGCTTTATAAAGTTTTCTCAACCAGAAACAATAACATTTTTAAACGACGTATATATTCTTTGTTATAGGGTTCAGGCGGAGGTGGCCAAGCGGCTAAGGCGGTTGGCTGCAACCCAACTAATCGAGGGTTCGAGTCCCTCCCTCCGCTTAAAATGCAAACCCAAATCCAAGATTTGGGAAGCATTTCAAAACCTGCGGTTTTAAAATGAAAAAAACAATAATTATTTGCATATTAGCAATCCTTTTACTGGGGTGTGCTGCACAAGTTGACGATACTTCTAAAGAGGCAAAGGAACAAACAACAAAAGAACAAACAAAAGAAACAACACAGGTAAAAGAAACAACAGTAGAACCAAAACAAACACCTGTGGAAGAAACAGAAACTGCAGCACAAGAACCTCTGGAAATTACAGAAGCAAAAACAACACTAGACGTAGGCGAGACAAAAACAGTGACTGTTGCGGGCAGAGAATACAAAATAAAACTCTTGAGCATCTCAAACAGAGCGCAATTCGTAGTAAACGGAGAGGTCACAAAAGATTTAATCATAAATGGAGTTGATACACTAAAAGACCAAGCAGAAATAAAATTATTACAAATACTCTATAATTCAGCAGAAGTAAAAATAACAGCACCACCAGAAAAAGAGGAACTAGACATAAGCTCACTAAAAGGAAAAGGCACACAGCACATAGCAACAGGAATATTCCAGACCGTGGAGAAAACAACGGCAGGACATGTAGAGATAACACTAACAGCAGAAGGAGATATTGTCATGCAGCTGCAGAGCTTTGTAACACAACCAGGAGCAGGACTATACATCTACTTGGTTGACCAAAATATTGAAGATGGTTATGAAGTTGCAAAACTCACAACAATAACCGGCGGGCAGACATATAACTTACCTGGAGACGTAGATGTGGGAAAATACAAAAAAGTAGTTATTTATTCTAAATCAGAAGAAAAGGTATATGGGGAAGCGATGATATCATAAGAATTTAATATCTGCTTTTAACAAGGGTAATTTAGATGAGTGCTGTTGTGTTTATATTTATTTTGCTTGCAATTTCTTTCAGAGTGATTCATAAACTTCTGGATAAATATGTCTTAAATACTGCATCGCCATATGCTTTTTCATGGCTCACACAAATAGTTTCCGCAGTATTATTGTTGCCTTTTGCATGGCCATATCTTGAACTCCCTAAATCAGGAATGGCGTGGTTTGCAATAATCAGCGGAATACTTATCTGGACTTTAGTTTCAGTTTCTACATATATCGCTGTCAAAAAAACACATGTTTCCATTAAAGCTCCATTAAGTCAATCTAAAATAATTTGGGTATTTTTGTTAGGCTTAATTATATTTGGAGAAACGATAACTGTTCAGAAAGTTGTTGGGACTGTTATTTTATTTATTGCCGTGAGCCTTCTTCTTTATCACCCAGAATATAAATGGGGGCGACTTACAGACCCTGGGGTATTGTGGGTTCTTGGAAATGCGCTATTAGCTTCTATTGCCGCGATTATAGATAAATTTGCGCTGGGTTATTTTAGACCTGAATTATACATCTTTTTTGTTTACCTTTTCCCTGGTCTTATTTTAACAGGATTTCTCCCTAAAATAAAAAAGGACATCAAACACCTGTGGAAATTGCATGGAAAAATAACTATTGTGACTATCCTGCTTTCTACTTCAGCATATTTTTTTGTTCTTAAAGCCTACTCGCTTGCAGAAGTAACTCTAGTATTCCCGCTTTTACAATTAACAACAATCTTGACAGTTATTGGAGGAATCTTAATTATGGGAGAAACAGAACATAAATGGCAAAAAATAATTGCAGCAGGCATAGCAGTTATTGGCGCCATTGTTATAAGCATTTAAAACCGAAAGATATTTAACAAAAACGTCTTCAAATAAAGATATGGCAAAAATTCTAATAAGCAAAGGAAAAAAAGAGTACATACCAGAGCTACAGAGAGAAGTAACCACAAGGAAGGCTTTGAGATATTATGTGACAGACCTGAGCAAGGATTTTCACACAAAATATGGTGTTATTGCCAAAACAAGCCTAAAGAAGAAAGACGGAAGCACAATCAAGACAGACAGTGGAAAAGAATTCACAATATTCACTTCTCAATTTGCAGATGACTTCAGGAAATTACGAAGAGCACCGCAGACAATCATACCAAAAGACTTTGGGATGATAATCGCAGAGACAGGATTAGGAAAAAACGATACAGTAGTTGATGCTGGAACTGGGGCAGGAGCACTGGCATGCGCCTTAGCAAACATATGCAAGAAAGTCACGACATATGAAATAAGAGATGACCATGCAGATGTTGCAAAAGAAAACATAAAATTCTTAGGAATAAAGAACATCACTGTAAAAAACAAAGACATAACAAAAGGGATTGCAGAAAAAAACGTCGACCTAATCACACTAGACCTTCCAGAGCCCTGGGAAGCAATAAACGCAGTAAAAAAGGCACTGAAGATCGGGGGATGGCTTGTTGCATACACCCCAACAACAACACAGGCAAGCCAATTTGTGGAAGAGATAAGAAAAAACGAATCATTTTTATTTGACAACACAACAGAACTAATAAGAAGAAACTGGATTGTCGAGGGAAAAAGAGTACGGCCGCAATCAGCAGAGATAGGACACACAGCATTCCTGACATTCGTAAGGAGGATAAAATGAACCTTAAAAAATGGTGTGAAATAGACGAAAAAAACAGCATAGCAATAAGAAAAGAGTACTTTAAATTCAACATCGGGCTAAAATATGACAAGCAGAAAATAAGAAAACTGGAAAAAGAGAGTGAGAAACACGCATTATTCTTCTTAAAAAATTTCAAGGCACCTGAATTGCTATACGATGCATGCATCGGGGGAGTTGTGGGCGCAAATACATATCATTTAAGCCTGAAACTCCATGAAGAGAGAGCTAAAAAAATATCAACAAAAAAATATGAATACAAAGGACAGCCAGTCAACTGGAACAATTGGAGACAATTTGTTGTCCGCGCCCCTGACAAAGCAAGAAAAGAGGTATTTGACGATTTCATAAAGAAAACACCAAAAATAGCCCCTATAATCAACAAAAAATTCAGCGTGGCAAAAAAAATATACTCAAGCTACTGCAGAGATCCATTGACAGAATACCTGCAAGAACACCAGATGACACTAAAACAGCTGGAGAATGCAATGATAGAGCTAAGAGAAGGAGTAAGAAAGCCCTTCAAAAAACAATTCAAGTATTATGCAAACAAATTATTTGACAAAGAACCAGAATATTATGATGATTTCTACTTTGTGAGAAATGCCTTATTCAGGGATATGGCCTGCGGATTCAAAAAAATAAATCCCGTACATGCTGTAAAAAGAACAATGAAGGAAATGGGGCTAAATCCTGATAAAGTACAGGTAGATGACAAAGACAGGCCAAAAAAGTATGCATCGCCCTTCTGCATGGCAATACATATTCCTGATGATGTCTGGATATCCTACAAGGCAGAGAATCCAGTAGAAGACGCAACATCAGTATATCATGAATTTGGACACGCATTACACTTCAATATGATAGATCCAAAAAAACCATACTGGACAAAAAACATAATCTCCAATGGGCTTGCAGAGACCTTCTCAATATTCTTTGACCATTTCATGATGGACAAAGAATACTTAACAAAAAAACTAAAACTAAACAAAGACTATGCAGACGAGCTAATAAGAAGACAAAAATTCTCAAACATATTCGCAATAGCATTCTACACAGGAAACTCATTATTCAGAATAAAATACTGGAAAGACCAAATGAAATTCAAGGACTGCGACAAAGCATATGCAAAAGAAATAAAGAAAAGCATGGGAATGAAGATACCTGGCCAGTACTGGAAACTACACCATGTGCTGCCAGAGGCATTAATGTATGTCCCAAGCTATATGCTGGCAAATATTCAGCAGGACAACATGATGAGAGTGCCACTGCAAAAAAAATACGGCAAAACCTGGTGGCAGAACAAAAAATCAGGAAAACTAGTGAAAGAACTGGCAGCACCAGGAGCAGACTCAAGAGCAGCAAACTTCTCGAAACTAAACATAAAACAATACCTAAAAACACTAAGATAAGAATAATTTAAACATAATAAAGTTTATTTGATTCTTTCTGCTCACGATCCATCCTAGAACCAGGCTTATTGATACGAGGACGATTGCTTTCTTTATCACGACGCATAGTGATATTCAAATCTTTCAAGAAAACATTCATGCCATTCTCCATTGTGAAAGGACCTTTAGCATCACCTTTCTTAGCTGGAATGCCCTCAAAAACAATCAACTCATCAGATAAGTAATCAATAAACACCAAATCGTGATCAACAACCAGTATAGCACAACCTCTCTGCTCTGTGATATCCCTAATAACCTTAGAAACAACCAATCTCTGCTCAACATCCAAGTAAGCAGAAGGCTCGTCCAGCAAATACAAGTCAGCTTTTTGAGACAAGCAATGAGCAACACTAACTCTCTGCAACTCTCCGCCGCTTAATTCATTCAAAGGCTTAAGCAACAAAGGTTTAATGTTCAAAGGACGAATAATCTGAGTATCATACTTCTCAACAGCATCTTTCAATAAAGTAGCAACCAAAGTATCAGAAGAAGTCTCAAGATACTGCGGCTTGTAACTAACACTAATCTTTTCCAGAATCTCTCCAGCATCTGGCTCTATAACACCTGCCAATAACTTAACAAACGTAGTCTTACCAATACCATTCTCGCCAAGAATACCAACTGCAAGCTTCTTGTTAACAGAACCTTCTTTGGCACTTAATTCAAACTGCCCAAGTTTTTTCTCAATATCTTTCCAGGAACTAAGAGCAACCTTTGACTGCTCTGCAACAGGCGGTTTTGAATAAAACTTCAAGGAATAATCCCTAAAACGAATGTTCTGCTCCCTCAAATAACCCTCAAGATATGTATTGATTCCTGCACGAGTGACCTTAGGAAGAGAAACAATACCATACACGCCTGGCTTACCAAACATTATATGAATCATATCAGTCATGTAATCAAGAATAATCAAATCGTGCTCAACAACTAAGATCGCAGTATCATCATTAGCAAGACTTTTGATAAACTTAGAGACCTTAATCCTCTGCTTGATATCTAAATAAGAAGTCGGCTCGTCAAAAACATAAAAATTCGCTTTCTTAAGAACAGTTGCAGCAATAGCAACCCTCTGCAGTTCTCCTCCAGAGATATTGCCAATCTCATTATCAAGAACATTCTTCAGGTCAAGAGCCTCAACAACCTCATCAAAACGAGCAGTCTCATCAGCATGCTTTAACAAAGCTTTTACTGTTCCTGAAAAACTCTTAGGAATCATATCCACCTGCTGAGGCTTGTAACTAACAACAATCTCCCCCTTCTTAATCTTCTCAAAAAAAATTTGCGCTTCAGAACCCTTGAAAAAAGCAATCAAATCATCATAACTAGCTTCATCATCCTTGCCAAGATTTGGCTTTAATAACCCTGCAAGAATCTGAATAGCAGTTGACTTACCAATACCATTCTTACCAAGAATACCTACAACCTTCCCAAAAAGAGGGATAGGCAGGTTATACAAATGAAAGCCATTAGGGCCATACTGATGAATAGGCTGCTTTGCAAGCTCCTCAGGAAGATTCACAACGCTAAGCGCCTCAAAAGGGCATCTATTAGGACAGATGCCGCATCCAGTGCAGAGCTTTTCATCTATCTTAACCTTGTTATCTTCATCTTTTGCAATGCACTCTTCCCCTTTTCTATTGATTGGGCAGAGACGCATGCAAAGATACCCGCCGCATCCGTTCGGGTTGCACTTCTGCTTTTCAACAACAGCTATTCTCGGCATAAATACTCCTGAAATAAAGCCGGTTTATAAATGTTATCACATACTCAACTTTGCGTTTATAGAGCAAGATAGGCAAAGTTTCGTAGCCTTAACTTTTACAGGATTCATGGCAAAATTGTAAAAGTTAAGAACTGCGAAAGATTTAAATATATAGCAATCAAAATAGAGACTAGAGGTGAATACCATGAGAAAAATTGGATTGATCGCGGCAATAACTGCAATACTACTTGTCGGGCTGACAATATTCTTTAACTCAAGCGGACCAACAGGAGGAGCAGCAACAGCACTAGCAACAGGAATCTCAAGTAACATAGTAACACTAGCAGCAGTGGTTGCAATAGCAGGAATAGTCATTGTGACAATGCTGAAAAAAGATTAAGCTTTAAATACTATTTCTTTCTTTTTATGTCCATGAAATGCGAGATATGCAAAAATAAAATAGGAGAGACTTTCCTGAACAAACCGCTAGGCACGTATGTGAAGGACGCGAAAGGCAAAAAACACACAATATGCTTTGAGTGCCAAAAGAAATTAAAGACAAAAGAAGAGATTCTAAAGCATCTTTAAGAGAGCCTCGCCCCCGTAGCTTAGTAGCTATAGCGGCGGTTTCGTAAACCGCAGGTCGAGGGTGCAACTCCCTCCGGGGGCTTTGAAAATGGATACAATAGAAGAAGCAAACAAAACATTCACAGAAAACTGGGGGAAAGAAGTTTACTACGGCAGATGCATCTTTCTTAGCTGGTATTGTGAAAGAGGGACCTGCAAGTTCTGCTTCAGGTCAACAACAAAACACAAGATAAAGCATGCAGAGACTGCAAAAAGAAGCATGGCCTCAATACTGGTTGAAGCTGTTCTTGCAAAAAACTTAGGGTGGAACATAGAATTCCTGACAGGAGGATATGGAATATATCCTTTTAATGAAATCTTAGAGATAATACAGAATGTAAACAAAATATTAGGAAGAAAAGTCTGGGTGAACCTAGGATCATTCACAAAAGAACAACTAGAGCAACTAAAGCCATATGTAGAAGGAATATGTGCATCAATAGAGACAGTAGAGGAAGACCTGCACAATGAATTATGTCCTGACAAGCCAATACAGCCATACTCAGAGATGCTGAAAACTGCAAAAGAGATGGGATTCAAGACAAGCATGACCATAGTGATAGGATTAGGAGAAACAAATATTGAATTGCTTCATGAATTCATAAAAGAGCACAAGCTAGATAGAATCACATTCTATGCACTAAAACCAGTGCCAGGAACAATTTTTGAGCATAAAGAAGGGCCAACTAGTGAATATTATGCAGACTGGATAGCAAAAACAAGAATCGCATTTCCAAAACTAGAGATAATAGCAGGAACAACAGCACGAAGATACAAAGAAGCAGAAATATTGTTCAGAGCAGGGGCAAATGCAATAACAAAGTTTCCTGCAACAAAACTATTTGGCACAGAACAGGCAGAAACTGTAGAAGACGGAGCTAAAAAAGCAGGAAGAGTATTCAAAGGAACCCTCACAAAACTGCCAGATATTGACTGGGATAAAGAAACAGATAAGCTAGACCTTGATCCTAAGCTAAAAGAGCAGTTAAAGGAGAAACTAAGGCAATACCTTCACTCAATGGAAAATAATATAAAGAACAGATAAATCACAAAAGTACCATGGCAAGAAAAAAACTAATAAACAAAAAAATGCTTGTTTCATTATTCATAATAGCAATAATGGTATTAAGTGCATTTGGATTCATGCTCTCATACCAGACAAATCAAACAGAAAAACTAGACGAGTACAATGGATATACTTTCAAGAAGACAACACAGGGGTTTATGACAGAGATAAATGACCAAAAAGTCTACTTTAGCTATTACCCAGGAGACCTGGAGCAAGTAAACATCTCAGAAGATATTGCAATAACATTATCCTCGGCAGAGATGTTACTAATAACATACGACCCTAACTCAGACTTTGCAGAATCAATAGCAGAGCTGGAGTTTGACATGGAGCAAAAAACACAAAAAGTAGGCAAACCATTTATTGCAACAGGCCTAACAAATGCAACAGACTATGCGCTGCCGCAGATAACATGCAAAAATGCAACAGCAGAGGTGCCTGTGATATACCTGAAAAGAGGAAAAACATCAGAGATAACAGCAGACAACAACTGCATAACAATAGCAGCTGAAACAGAATCAATACTAAATGCATTTTACACAAAAGTATTATACGTGATATTCGGCGTGATGAAATAATGGAAGAAAAAGAACACGAAGCTAAAACAAAAGAGGAGCTTGAGAGAGAAGAAAAAGAAGCTGCAAAACTTAGAAAAATAGCCGCAATAGTGGTCGTAGGAGTTATTGTAATATTCTTTGTTGCATTATTCGGGGTAAAATACTTTTACAACGACAAAGTAGAATATCCGACAGTAACATACCATGGCTTTGAGTTCACAGAGATAGCAGATACCTGGTATACCCAATGGCAAAACGAAGAGAAACTAGTGGCCATATCTGCAAGATATAATCCATATGAAGTAGAAAACGTGACTGTGCTGGGAGAATTAAGTGAAGGATTTCAGCAGAGCGATGTTTATGTGACATTTGATCCTTATTCAGACCAAGAGGAATTCAAGTATCTGGCGCTAGCAGCAGCAGACCTAAGCCAGAGCATAGCGAAGGCATTCAGTAAAAAAGTCATCCCTGCATGCACGCAATATCATAATGAAACCTGTGAAAATGTGTCTATCGTGACCTGTGAAGATACAGACAAGGCAGTGATACACTTAATTGCAGAGGAGCCAACACAGATAGTGCTTAAAGGAAACTGCGTGGTGCTGCAGGGCAAAGAATTTGAATTAATAAGGTCTGTAGATAAACTGCTTTACCTTTGGTATAAAATCATAACGCCTAACTAAGAATGGAACAGCATTATTATTCTGAAGAACCTGAAAGTGAACTAAACTTAAGAAAAATACAGGCAAAACTAAGACAAAAAAAATTTGAATTCTGGACAGGATCAGGGGTATTCTCGCCAAAAAGAGTAGACCCTGCAACAGAACTGCTGATAGAAAAAGCGGTAATAAAGGAAAAAGATAAAGTATTAGACCTTTGCGCAGGATACGGGCCTGTAGGAATAGCAATAAAAAAAACAGTTCCAGAGACTAAAGTTTACTTGACAGACATAAACAAAAGAGCAATCAGCCTTGCAAGAAAGAACGCAAAACTAAACAAGGCAAAACTAACAATAAAATCAGGAGACCTTTATGAACCATATTCAGAGGAGAAATTTGATGTTATCTTAGTGAACCCGCCAATGGCAGCAGGAAGAAACATCTGCTATCAAATAATAGAAGATGCGGCAAATCACCTGAATAAAGAAGGAACACTGCAGTTAGTCGCAAGACACCAAAAGGGCGGAAGAATGCTTGAGAAAAAAATGCAGGAGATATTCGGAAATGTAGAGACCCTTGCAAAAAAGGGCGGATTTAGGGTCTATTTGAGTGTATATAAATGTATGCCAAAAAATTAATATATTTCTAGACCAATAAATACAACATGTATGTCATTTACTGCTCTGAACAATTAGACGGAATTTCAGCAGCAGCAATTGTTATCAGATATGCGCGGCTAAGAAACTCTGCCTGCAGAGTGGGAGGATTTCTAAATTATACAAACATAGAAGAAAAATTTCAGGAAATGGCAGCATTGAGAGGAAACCTGATTTTTATCCTAGACTTTCCACCAGACCAGATAAAAAGCTTCGAGCAAAAACTAACAGAGATATCCAAGCACAATAAGATAGTTTACTGGAACAGCCATCACCCTTACACTGCTGAAATGCTGGAATTAATGAAAAAATACGTGCACACCGTCGATTTCTCAGGAAAACTAAAAAATTCCGCAAAACCAGAGCAAATGCTTTGCTCTGCAGACCTTGTTGCAAAAAAATTCCTTCCAGTTGATTCAGTTGCATTAAACCTGAAACAACTTGCAAGAGACATAGAATTCTGGATAAGGGAAGATGAAAGAGCAATAAAACTTGCAGACCTGATATCATCAGGAATAAACAAAAAAGAACTGATAAGCAATTTATCGAGGGGAGTTTTGTGGTCTGAAAGCTTTGAGAAGCAAAGAACAGAATATTTGGATAAGAAACAGAAAGCATTCACGCAGTTGATAAGCAAGCTTCAGATAAAACAATATGTTAATCACAAATTTGGATTTAGTTTAGCATCAAATGTATTAAGCTCAGCAGATGCTGGTGACAAGATACTGAACACGCACCAAGCAGTTGATGTTTCTGTTGTTCTTTACAGAAACGGGAGAATCAGTTTCAGAAGAAGAGACGGCTCTAAGATTGACCTGAGCAAAATAGCCGAATTATTCGACGGTGGCGGGCATGCATATGCTTCCGGCGGAAGAATAAATGCATTCAAAAACATCTCTTATGAAAACTTTGACAAAGTTTTATTTCACATTGATAGGATTCTCAAAAATTGGTTTTTGCGATAAAAAAATTTATCGAGATAAAATTTTTATTTTAAAACAAAACATTTATATAGTAAAAGTAAAATAATAATGTTTAATACCTTTAAAAGAGGTGCAGTGCGATGGCAAAAAAGAAAAAAGCTAAGAAAAAAGCAAAAAAAGCCAAAAAGAAAAAGAAATAAGTTTGGCTAAAACCTTTCACTGCCTCTACTCGGGGCAGTTGAATTTTTTATTCTCCTTCTCTTGATTTTTATCGAAAAAGTTATAAACAAAACAAATTTCAGACAGAACCATGATACTCGACATAAGAGAGATAATAGACATTGCAATAATGACAGTAGCAGTAGGCTATATCTTCATGACCATCTTCAAGTTCACCCAAGACAGGTTTCAGACAGGATTTGACTGGAAAGCATTCAAGTTCGCGTGCATAGTAACTGCACCTGCGATAATTCTTCATGAGCTAGGGCACAAGTTTGTTGCGTTAGGATTTGGACTAGAAGCAACATTTCATGCAGCATACACTTGGTTAGGGATAGGAATAATATTAAGAGCACTGCAGACTGGATTCATCTTCTTTGTTCCTGCATACGTAAGCATTGGCTGCGCAGCAAAAGAATGCGTGATCCCTCCGCTACAGACATCTGCAATAGCAGCAGCAGGGCCTTTTGTAAACCTAGCAATATTCTTTATCTGCTGGATTTTACTAAAGAGAAAAGACCTAAAAAAACATACAAGAGTGGCGTTATATGTCACAAAACAGATAAACCTGTTCTTGTTTGTATTCAACATGCTTCCAATACCTATGTTTGACGGATTCAAGGTCTATACTGGGCTTTGGAAAGTGTTTTTCTGATTATCGCCAGTTCCGCAATTTACAACAAATCAAAAATTTGTTGAAGTTGCGTTTTACTCTGTAAAAGCGCAACCTTTAAAAATAGCCCTTTATTCTCTCAAAGCGGGGTGTAATATTGGGGATAAAATCAAAATTAATTCACATATATGACAAGAGATACAAAGAATTAATGATATTCACAATAGTACTGTTATTTCTAGCAATAGGAGTATTGGGCTATAATTACGCGACAACAGGGGAATTTGTGCAAAAAGGAGTCTCACTAAAAGGAGGAATAACCCTAACAATCCCCACAACAACAGAGATAGACACTGTTGCCTTAGAATCAGACCTGCATGATAAACTGCCAAAAGCAGACATAGAGATAAGAAGACTGACAGAAGCAGGAATGCTTAAGTCTATTATAATAGAGGCTTCTGACACAGATGAAGACCAATTAAAGCAAGCAGTAATCGCCTCACACATTATTGAATTAAATGAAGACGAATACACCATTGAATCAATGGGCTCTACACTAGGAGCGAGCTTTTTCAGGCAGACAATAGTCGCAATCATACTGGCGTTCCTTGCAATGGGCATAGTGGTATTGATAACATTCAGGTCAGTAATTCCTTCTTTATTCGTCATCCTTGCAGCAACATCAGACATCTTATGCACACTAGCAACAGTATCTTTGCTAGGGATGAAACTAACAACAGCAGGAGTTGCAGCATTCCTGATGCTTATAGGATACTCAGTAGACACAGACATCCTGCTTACATCAAGAGTCTTAAAAAGAAAAGAAGGAAGTGTATTTGACAGAATACTTGGCTCTATGAAGACTGGAATGACCATGTCCCTGACATCTTTTGTGGCAGCACTTCTAGCATATATATTCACATCATCTGACGTTATAAAACAAATAATGATCATAATCGTAATAGGCCTGTTCTTTGACATGCTAAACACATGGATCCAGAACACAGGCATCTTGAGATGGCACCTGGAGAAAAAGGCGAAGAAACATGAGCAAAGTTAAACAATTATTCACGAACTGGAGAATCATCCTATTAATCATATTCTTGATATTTGCATTAATAGCAATAAGGCCAAACCCAATGAATGAAGGGGTTGCAATCAAAGCAGTGATGAAAAACAGCTCAGCAGCACTTGCAGGCATCGAAAGCCCAAAACCAGGGCTATCGCCGATGTCGCACGAAGTCATCATTGCAATGAACAACAGGCCAATAAACAACATAGCAGACTATTACGCATTTGTAAGCGAACTCGATGTTAACAGAACAGTCACGATAAAAACAAACAAGAAATCATACACTTTATTGACAAAAGGAGAATACCTAACAGAAGAATTAAACGAAACAGAAGAAAAAATAGTGCAAGAGACAATAAAAGTAAATGAAACAATAGACAATGAAACAATTGTAGTTGACAAAAAAATAAACAAAACAGTCACAGTGCCCAAAACAAAGAAAATACTGATAGGAATGCAGAACATAGGATTAAGCATAATGCAGGCACCTACAACAAACATAAGAAAAGGACTGGACCTGCAGGGCGGAACAAGAGTCCTATTACAGCCAGCAGAGGCAATAGATGATGACATGATGGGCACAATCATGGACAATCTCCAGGAAAGACTAAACGTATACGGCTTGACAGATGTTATTGTGAAAGAGATCAGAGACAAGCCAAAATTACTGGGAGAAGGAAATCGATACATACTTGTTGAAATTGCAGGCGCAACAGAAGAAGAGGTGAAAGACCTGCTGGCAAAGCAAGGAAAATTCGAGGCAAAAGTAGGTGAAACAACAGTATTCAGAGGAGGAGAAGACATAACCTATGTCTGCAGGACAGCAGAGTGCTCTGGAATAGACCCGAACAGAGGATGCGGAAAAATCGAAGGCGGAATGGCATGCAGCTTCATGTTCTCCATATCCTTGACACCAGGGGCAGCACAGAAACAAGCAGATGCAACAAGAGACCTAAAAGTAGAGAAAAGAGAGCAAGGAGAATACTTATCCGAACCATTACAATTATTCCTAGATGACAAAAAAGTAGACCAATTAAATATTGCAGCAGAACTGCAGGGAAGAGCGGTGACAGAAATCGCAATAAGCGGTTCTGGAGCAGGAGCCTCAGAACAAGAAGCAATAATAAACGCACTAAATGAAATGAAAAGACTGCAGACAATCCTGATCACAGGAAGCCTGCCAGTCAAGCTAAACATAGTTAAAACAGACAATATCTCGCCAGTCCTGGGAATACAGTTCCTTAAAAACGCAATATTCGTGGGAATAATCGCAATACTGGCAGTAGCAGCAATAATCGCGATAAGATACAGGTACCTTAAAGTAGCAGCATCCATGATAGTTGTTTCTGTAAGTGAGATCGTCATGCTGTTAGGATTTGCAGCACTAGTGGGATGGAACATGGACCTTGCATCAATAGCAGGAATAATAATCGCAGTAGGAACAGGAGTAGACGACCAAATCGTCATAACAGACGAGACACTAAGAAAAGAGGAAGGACACTTCGGCGGCTGGGCCCAAAAACTAAAGAGAGCATTCTTCATAATCATGGCAGCATATTTCACGACAGTAGTCGCAATGGTGCCATTAATATTTGCAGGAGCAGGACTATTGAAAGGATTCGCACTAACAACAATCGCAGGAGTAACCATCGGAGTGTTTATAACAAGACCTGCATTTGCTTCTATGATCAAAATATTGATAGGAGAATAAAATGACAAAGCTGAAGGCAATTGGCCTTGCTCTATTATGCGCATTCTTGGCAGCAACAGCACAGATATTCCAAAAGATGGGCGGAAACAACCTTCCAGAACTAACCTGGCCAATACTTATCGGACTTTTGCTTTACGCAATAGGCTGGGCAGCATTGATTATAGCGCTAAAAGAGGGAGAACTAACAGTTGTTTTTCCAATAGTTGCAACAAGCTACATAATCGCTGCGATATATGCAGTAGTAATATTCAATGAACAAATAAGCCTACTGCGATGGATAGGCATTGCATTAATATTTGCAGGAGTTGCAATGACCGGGGTGGGCAGAAAATGACACAATTATGGGCAATATTGCTGGCGGTCTTATCAGGAATACTTGGAGGAGTAGGGGTAATACTTCTCAAAAAAGGAGCTGATAAATTTAATTTGAACATATTACAACAGATAAGAAATAAGTATCTTGTTTTAGGAATGGCCTGCTGCGGAACTGGCATGATTGCATTATTGATTGCATTCAAAGGAGGAGAACTATCTGTGTTATACCCTATAATATCTTTACAATACATAATATCCACACTTTTGGCAGTTAAATATTTAAAAGAAAAGATGAACCTGCTTAAATGGGCCGGTATAACTGCCATAATCATAGGCATAATTCTTATCGGCTTAGGCATATGAAAAACGAGCTGTCAAGCGTAGAAATAAAGTATCTAGTGGATGAATTCCAGCAATTACTAGACGGAAAAATAGACAAAATCTACCAACCAGCAAAAAAAGAACTCTTATTCTCCCTGCACGTACCAAGAATAGGCAAAAAGATGCTAAGAGTGATCCTGCCGAGCTTTATATGGTTTACAGAGACAAAGCCAGAGATGCCTGAAAAAATGCTTGGGTTCTGCGGAATACTAAGAAAATACCTCTCAAGCGCAAGATTAAGAAAAATAGAGCAAATAAACAGCGAAAGAATAATAAAACTGGAATTTGAGACTAAAGAGGGCAGGTACGACTTAATATTAGAATTATTCAGCAAAGGAAATGTGATATTATGCCAAAAAGGCACTATAATCCAGCCGCTAGCAATACAAAAATGGAAAGACAGAATCATAAAAAAAGGGGAACTGTATGTTTCGCCTTCAAGAGAGCACAACCCGTTTGACATAAGTCCAGCAAAATTCAAGAGATTAATAGAAACATCCTCTGACACAATATCTAAAACACTCGCAGTGCAATTAGGAATAGGGGGCACATATGCTGCAGAAGTTTGCATACTTTCAGATATTCCTAAAACAAAGAAAAACCTAACAGCAGAAGAGATCAAGAAAATATATGAGAAATTATCAACGCTGCTCCAGCAGAAAATAGAACCGGTTGTTGTTTTTGAGGGTAATGAAATTATTGATATTGCGCCATTTAAGCTAAAGCTTTACGAAACAAAAAGACAAGAACCATTCAAGACATACAGCCAAGCACTAGATTCTGTATTATCAAAAGGAACAGGCAAAAAAGAGCTTAAACAAGTATCAGATAAATATGGCAAAGAGATTGGAAGAATAGACACGAAAATCAAGATACAAAAAGATAATCTGGAACTGCAGGAGAAAAAAGCACAAGAGTTCCAGGAAAGAGGAGAAAAAATATACGAGAAATACCAAGAACTGCAGAAGTTATTTTCTGAAATTAAAAACATGCGAAAAACAATGACCTGGCAAGAGGTAAAAGAAAAACTAAAAGGTGTAAAATACATTAAAGAGATTAATGAAAAAACAGGAGAAATAATACTAGAAATAAAGTAATTCTTGTTTAAATTTTAAAGAAAAGGTGGACAGCTTATCGGATTTCCCGCGGAATGCAGTACAGCCCGATACGGAAGCCGGTTTAACTGCCAGGTTCGAATGAGACTGGGTGGAACCCGGCCCCTATGGCCGTCCTATAGCTATGGAGTAACAGGCGATTTATAAAGCTTTCGTTTGGTCTTTAAATAGCATAAGATTTATAAAAAGCCAGTTTCTAGACGATAATCATGAAAGCAATAGTATTAGCGGCAGGTTACGCAACAAGGCTGTATCCCTTGACAAAAGACAAGGCAAAACCGCTTCTTCCAGTAGGAAATAAATTAATGATAGATTGGATAATAGACAAAATCAAAGAAGTGCCTGCCATTGACGAAATCATAATAGTCACAAATGCAAGATTTTATGAAGATTTCAAGAAATGGGCAGAAGGGAAAGAAAAAATCAAAATCTTAAATGACGATACAACAAGCAATGAAGACCGATTAGGGGTCGTGGATGACATAATCTTTGCAATAGAAAAAGAAAACATAGCAGAAGACTTGATGATTGTCGGGGGAGATAATTTATTTGAATTCGATCTTAATGAACTTGTTAAATTGTCAAAAGAAAAAAATGCTTCTGTAATAGCAGCATTTGATGTCAAAAAAATTGAGGAAGCACGAAAATTAGGCAATGTTATCGCAGATGATGCTGGAAAAATCATTGATATCGAAGAAAAACCCCAAAATCCAAAATCAACGCTGGCAGCAACATTATGCTATTTCATCAGAGCAGAAGATATTCCTGATGCCATTTCACAAAAAAATACCATAGGGGTACCTTTGCCAAAACTGCTCATGAAAACAAAACCAGTTTATGCCGTGGTGTATACAGAACCTTGGTATGACATAGGCAGCCATGAGCAATACGAAGAAGTTAACAAAATCTACAAGAAATAAAGTATCACAAAAGTAGCAATAGCCCATAAAACCATTGCAACATCCATTCTTATATCCAAAAAAACTCTTTCTGGATGCCTTGCAATAGGAGAACCTGTGTAAACAAGAGAAAAGTACCTGAAAATCAAATACAAGGCAAATGGCAAGGAAAAAATCAAATAAGGAGTATTATTGCTTAAAAACGAATATAAACTGTAAGAGACCACTAAAAGCGTTGTGGTGACAATCATCAAGGCATTTGTGATTGTAGGGGTGTACATCTTAAGCGTGCTTCTGTGTTTTTTAGCATCTTTTCCAAGAAATGCAGCATCTGAATGCCTTTTTCCAGCCAATAAGAACAGTGCCAGGAAAAAAACACAAGCAATAAGCCAAGGACTTGTCTCAACACCAACAATAAACACGCCTGCAACAGCCCTAACAACAAAATTAATGCCAATTGCGATGATATCTAAGAAAGGCTCCCTTTTTAGCAATAAAGAGTAAAACAAACTAAAGCCAAACAAAAAAACAACAGCATAAAAGAAATTAATGTCTAATCCAGCACTAATGCCTACTGCAATAATCAATAAACAAATTGCCAATACAATTGCCTGCCAAATCTTTACTTTTCCAGCAGCAAGAGGCCTTTTCTTCTTCTCAGGATGCCTTCTGTCGCTCTTGATATCAATCAAATCATTAATAACATAATTTGCAGAAGAAACTGCACACAGAGCCAGAAAACCAACAAAAGTCAGCAATAACAAATGCAAGTTAGCAAGATTTCCAGAAAACACAATAGGAACAAAAACTAACAGATTCTTGTACCACTGTGCTGGTCTAAGCAGTTTAGCTATGTTCTTTATTTTATTCATCTATAAATCCCTTAATCTTAAAGATATCTATCTTCAGTTCCTGGAGTCTTTGGATATCTGCATCAAGCACAGGCTCCATCTCTTCTGGTTTAGATGTTGTTCCGCCGTATTTTTTCTTTGCAACAACTGATTTTCTTCCGTCATAATAGCCAGTAAACCTTGCGAAATGCTCTGTAACAATATGGTCTGTGCCACTATCTTCATGCTCTGTTGCAACATCTATGTGTGTTGGTCTGTTGTCTGATACATAGTTTATAAATCGTTCTAGTCCCCAATTAAA
>JAHWHC010000016.1 GCA_019323555.1 Candidatus Woesearchaeota archaeon | reverse complement strand
GATTGTTCCATAAGAAGTGAATAATATATAAAGCTTTCGTTAAGTTAGTATTTGAAAGTAGTGAAAGATAGTTCTATTGGTGTTTTCGTCTATAGACAGTGATTACGTTTCAACATCAGCGCCGCCAGTTCCTGCACGCTTCTTTTTCTTTACGCTCTTTTTCTTCTTTAGCTTTTGCTCTACCATATTTAGGGTATATTCTTTGCGTGTGCCGTGTTTTTTACTTCCTGGATTTTCAATGCATATTAGTATTGCTCTCCCAACATCGGCAGTATATAATTCTTGCAACGCTTTCTTATCTGCCTCAAATGCCTCATATTCAGCAGGATGCAATGTTACTGGAACTTTTGGGTCTTTAACATATTTTACGTCTACCTCTTGATCAAATAAAACCCCCTGCCCCGGCGCAGCATCTGTTTGAACGCTGAATCTCGCAATTCCGCTTAGTCTGCCTGGAAGCAGTTTGCTAGAAAGCTCTACCCTGCCTTTCTTACCTTTACCTTGTGGTTCTTGGACTGCTAATGCAAAACGCAGTTCAACCCCGCCATTACATTTATACCCTGCTGTTTGATCTAAATATATTTCTGCCATTATAGCACCTCCCACCTAATCGTCTCTAGAACAAGTTTTGTTATCAACTATAAATACATTGTTGTCATAAAGAATATAAAAAAAGAATTAATCGTCTTCTCCCCAGGCGTCAGACTGGTCTCCCTCGCCTATGTCTTCTTCCTCTATTTCATCCTCATCAATGTACCGCCTGAATTCTTCCATGTATCTTTCTTCCTCAGAAGATTCTGGTGACTTTTTTTCTTCTTCTTCGTCATCCATTGGAAGCTCTAGCAGGGCAAGCTCTGCTTTTTGCACAATCTTGTACCCTTTCTTTGTATCGCGGGTTTTTCTTGTGCCAGATTTTTTCTTTGCTTTCTTTTTCTTGGCCTTGGATTTGGTTTTTTTCTTGGCTTTCTTCTTAGCCATTAGGACACCACCTCAAAACTGGCAATTTCGAGACCGACCAGGCGCTTTACTGAAGTCTATTCTTAGCTCTTCTGCTTGGCCTGGCTTTTTCAGCACCTTTTCCTTTGTGCCTTAGGCCTCTGACTTTCTTACCTGCACTTGTCAAGCCTCTATGAACCCTGCGCGTATGCTGTTTTTTAGAAATCCATCCAAGGTCTTTATCTTTTTCTATTGCAGGATGTTTTTTATCAACTAATATGATTTCATACCAAAAGTGTTTGCCGTCTTTTGCGACAGGATATGAATTAAGAACTTCACAGTTTGGGTATTTCTTGCTTGCCCTCTCTTCTGCGATAAGTTTGTAATTTTTTCTTAGGTTAAGTCTCTGGCCTGCGTGCTTTGATCTTCTTCCGCCCCATCTCTTTGGCCTTGTGTGGCCTCCGCGGATGACCCTCTGCCTCACGACAATTACGCCTTGTTTTGCCTTGTATCCCAGGGCTCTTGCCTTGTCAAGTCTTGTAGGTTTAACTACCTTGACTGTCACAGGCTCCCGTCTGAATTGCATCAGTCTTTTCTGCCATTCATCCCCAAGGCCCTGTTTTGGTTTTTTCCAGAGCTCTCTTATTTTCTTGTATACACCCATATTAAGCTCTGGAAACAGCGAGGGGTTTATAAATGTTATGCTTGGTTAGCTTTTGTGTTTCAGTTTAGAACGACGCGCAAAAGCTAACCTGACTAAACTTTTGCCTATTTTTTAATATACGACGCAAGAGTTTAGGCTTGCCATCGCTATTCTCAAGTGTCGATAACTTTATATACTTCCTCCAATTTAGGCTTTTTATGAAAGCTGTACTAATAACTGCAATAATTGTGGTAGTTATTTTGGCTGTTGGAGTGCCTGTAATTTATTATGCAGTTGGTTCTGGAGACCCTGCAGTTACAGCAAAAACAATACCTACTGGCCAAGTCGTGGGTTCAGTAAACCATGTAGAGAAAGCAGATACAACAACCGCAGATACAGAGCCAGAATCAGATATTTCTGCTAAGGATATGCTCGCTCAAATGCAGAGCGGCGATACTTCTGCAATAGCAGATGTTCCTAGCGATAAAGTTGGCTACAGTATACAGTATCTTGCAGAACAACAGAAAATACAGGCTCAGCAAACATGCCAACCACTTGTCGATGCAGCACAACAAAAGCTTGACGATGCCGAAGCAACTGTCGCAACTAAGAAGAAGGCTTACGACGATGCTAGAGATGACCTTGATGATGCACTCGATGCAGACGATGACGACGCAATCGATGATGCAAGAGAAGAGGTAGCTAAGGCAAAGGACGCGTATGAAGATGCGCTAAACGCTAAGTTTGATGCTAATGACGAGTTAGTTACCGCAAGAATAAACTGTGTATACTAAAGAAAATTTTTATTTTCGCAGAATCGAAGATTCTGTGAATTTAGAAATCTTTTTAGATTTCTAATTTTCTTTTATTATAGTAACTTATTTATACTAATTAGTGTACTTTCTTCTTAAAGAGGTGAATCATGCCAAAGCAAGCCCTGATAAGATTTGCTGAGATAGCTAAAGGTTTTGATGATTATGAGAGGCTTAAGCTCATTCTTTTTGCTTCTGGTGTAAAGCCTGCAACTTACGTTATCTTGAAGATTGACCCGAAGAATCTCTCTGAGAAGTTCCGTTTTGAGCAGAGGCTCAATGATCTAGGTGTTGTCTTTGTTGAGAGCAGGATGCGTTCTTATGAAGTGATTGACAAGATTGTCAGGAACAAGATTCACTGGAAGATTAATGGTGTCTGGATCGGTTATGACCTGTTCAAGAGCAAGAAAGAATTGAAGATGTTCAAGAGCTATGTGACTGCCTTGAGAAAGCAGAAGCACACTAAAGCAGACAAGATAGGGGGCAAGTTATATGACTACCCAAGGTGCTGTATCAAGGAGTACACCAAGGAGCAGGATTTGAATTATTTAAAGAAGAATTTTACTTATGATAAATACTATAAGAGATTGCATGATTCTGTAAGAAAATATCCTTTTGTTGTTCACACGCCCTGCACTTCAGCCTGCAGCAAGACTGCCAAATTAAACATAAAATACAAGAATGCTGTGAAGAAATTTGCCCCTTATTTTTACAAGAAGTTTTCTTCTAAGAAAGTGTACACCACTGATTTGATTGTTGATGCTCCTTCAGACATATTTGCTAATGGAAAATCCATCTGGCCTGAGAAAAGTATCATGGAGTATTCTGTAATTGCAAAGAACAAATATGAAGGCAATAACTACATCTATACTTATCTCTCCAAGAAGTTTTATGATCTTGGCACTGTGCTTGGTGCTAAAGTCACTATGCAGTACCGTTATGCAGATATTAAAGTGAGCAAGGCCAAGAAAGAATTAAAGAATCTCACTCATATACGGAAGTTTTTTGTTGTTGGAAGGAAGTTTTAAGATGTTATTTTCAAAACTAGCAGATGTTTTTGCAAAATTAGAGAAAATTAGTTCTGGAAACAAGATGCGGGAGATCTTGGCTGGTTTTTTCAAGACAGTCCCTAAGTCAGAGATATGCATGGTTGCTTACCTGACTACAGGCCGTATTGCCTCTGAGTATGAAGATGTTGTTATTGGCATGGCTGACAAGATGGTTCTAAAAGCAATTGCTCTTGCCTCTGGTGAAAGCGAAGAAGATGTAAAGAAAGTGTTTAAGCAGAAAGGTGATGTCGGTCTTGCTGCAGAGGGCCTGTGCGGAAGGAAAAGAAAAGCGCTTAGTATCAAGGAAGTTTTTGGGGGCCTGCATAAGATTGCTGAAGCTTCTGGCGCAGGAAGCCAGGATCAGAAAATAAGAATTTTGGCTGGTTTGTTTAGAAGCGCCTCTGCTCTTGAGGCGCGATATATCGCTCGCCTTGTTCTTGGCACCCTGAGATTAGGCGCAAGTGACATGACTCTGCTTGATTCTTTATCTATTGCTTTTACAGGAACAAAAGAGAACAAGCCAAAACTAGAGCATGCTTATCACATCTGTCCTGATGTCTGCTTGATTGCAGATACTGTTGCAAAAAAAGGCTTGAAAGGATTAAGTCAGATAAACGTGAAAGTTGGCGTGCCTATACAGATGATGCTCGCGCAGAGAGTGAAAAGTATTCAAGAGATTTTAGATAAGATTAAAGGAGATATGGCTGTTGAGGAAAAATATGATGGAGAAAGGATGCAGGTTCACATTAAAGGAAAGAAGATAAAGATATACAGCAGGAGAATGGATGATATTACAGCACAATTTCCAGATGTTGCTGACGCAATAAAGAAACAGATCAAATGCAAGAGTTGTGTTATCGAAGGAGAGTGCTGTGCTGTTGATAAAAATGGAAAACTGCTTCCGTTCCAGACATTGATGCAAAGAAGAAGAAAATATGATGTTGAAAAATACATCAAGAAAATTCCTGTATGCTTGTTCTTGTTTGACTTACTGTATTTAGATGGAAAATCTTACATATCTAAAGACTACCCTGAACGGCATAAGGCGCTGAGGAAAGTTATCAAGAAACAGACTAAAGACATGCAGTTAGCTAATAGGATTGTTACTTCTGACCTGAAAGAGATAAATAAGTTCTTTGACAAGATGGTGAAGCACGGTGCAGAAGGGATAATGGTGAAGTCCTGCGGAAAAGGCTCTGTCTACAAGGCAGGCACAAGAGGCTGGTTGTGGATCAAATGGAAAAAAGAGTACATGAAAGGCATGGTTGATACTTTTGATTTGGTTGTTGTTGGTGCTTTTGCAGGCCGCGGCAGGAGAGCAGGTTCTTATGGTTCTTTGCTTTGTGCTGTCTATAACACAAAGAAGAATCGCTATGAAACTTTCACAAAACTTGGCGCTGGCTTTACAGATGCGCAGTTGAAAGAACTGCCTAAGAAATTCAAGAAGTATGAGCTTAAGCAAAAGCATCCGTTAGTCAATTCAAAGATGAAAGCAGATGTCTGGTTCACTCCGGCAATTGTTGTTGAAGTCTTAGGTGCTGAGATAACAAAGAGCCCTATCCACACTGCAGAAGGTTTGGCTCTAAGATTCCCCAGGTTCTTAAGGTATCGTCCGGAGAAAAGTCCTGAGCAGGCAACTACTGTGAAAGAAGTTGTTCAGATGTATAAGAAGTGACGCCCTAAGAAATTTTTTCAAGTTGCTCTGCAATTGCGTAATTCTTCGGGTTTGCAATTCTTATTCTTTCAGGAGTGTTTGTTAGTATCAAATCAAGTGCAGCACCATCTACTGGACTTTTGTCTCCGAAATAATTTACCCACAGATCTCCATGGCCTGGGCGAGTATACCTTAACCAATGTTGAAGTCGCGCTCCCCGGAATTCAGAGCCTAAACGAGGCTCAACCTCATCTGGGACAAAGCCTTTGTCCTGAAGATATAAATGAAAACAAAGTCGTAAATACTCAGCATCCTTTAATATTCTGCCACCTTTGAATATAGGTATACCGCCCTTGTCGAATATCAAAGGATCATACGGATTATTTGCGCCAAAGCGCTCTGCTCTTGTTTCACCAAAGAATTCTTGCCATATTTTGTTCACATTGCTTTCGTCCATATTAGCAAGAAAGCGCAAGTAGTTTATAAAACTTTCCAATCGTATAATAAAAAGCAAATATCTGTCAAAGCCTTTATTTTATGATAAGTTTTTGCAGGAAACTTTATCTTTGCAGGTGCTTCTGCTGTCCAAGTTTTATCTCTTAGAGTCACTTCTGCAGAACCATGCACCAAATAGATTAGTTCTTCAGCATTTTCTTCATTATCTCCAGAAATAGTGTCTTTGTTTCTGTAAACTATCTTGAAATTTTTTGTTTGATATACTTTGCCTTTTTCGTTTTCTTTGATGAGCTTCATCAAGAGTGGTTAATTTTAGAATTTTATAATATTTTCGGTAAACAACAGAATTCTACTCAGAATCTTCACTGTCATATGTGCCGGTGGCAGCAAAAGAATCTAGAAACTCTTTATTTGCTTCAAGAAATTCAGCATAACCAGGATCTAAGTAATCACCGCATCTGTCGCACAAGGTTTGGTTTTTTGGAAGGTATTTTTTTGCGCGAATCAACGCCCTATATGATTCTGGTATGTCTATCCATTTGCCGTTTGGCTTTATTCTGGAATCACAATAGCAGCAGTATGGGACTCTTAAGTGCAGGCCTGTTACTACTGCAATCAACTGGTCATCTGTAAATCCCTCTAACTCAGACATATCTGGCACTAGCCGCTCTAGGGTAAATTTATCTGCAGGCCTTCCATCCAGTCTTGATTCTACAAGCTTACGTAATTCATCTGTACTTCTCATATCTTCACCACGAACACTATCGAGAAAAATAGGCGCTTTATAAACATATGTTAAACAAGTTAACACCCTGCCCTAAACTCTCTTCCTTGGACAGTCAGCAACATGTTTATACAAGAAAGTCAGCAATCCTGCCATGTCTTTCATGTCATCTGCAAACAATGGCTTTCTGAATCGTGTATTGACTTTTATCTTCTCTTGAAGCATCCTTCCTCTTAGTTTTTCGCACAGTTCATTGTTTGGCCTGTCTGCTCCTAACAACAAAATAACTTCTTTTTTCTTTCTGTGCAGGTAATCAAATAATTTGTAATCAGGCCTGAAATCAGTGTAAGCAATAACATTCTTAACTCTCAACGACTGCAGTATCTCTTTGGCTTTCTTAGTCTTGACAAGAACTATTCTTCCATCTGATGCATTCTTGATATTCTGCAGCCAGTTAGTGTAAAGATCTAGTTTACCTTCTGCTCTTCTTGTGGGCCTTGGATTCGCTCTTCTTGGCATAAGTCACCTCTAAATGTCTGCCTTGGCATCCTTTATTTTTTGCTTAAGATTGATTATTATTTGAAGTAAGTCTGATAATTCTTTTGAGCGGCCTTGTTTTTGGATTATCTTTGCCCATTCCTTTTGAGCAGTCACTAGTTGCCGTTCTGCTTCATCAAGGTTCAAAGAATCTACTTCTGCTGCAGCAGTCCGGAGCAGTGTTGCGACTGCTTGGGCAGATTCGTCTTTTTTAATCTGCTTAGGAATAGTTAGCCCTGCCTTATTAAATGAAGGCGGAGTCACTGCCTTAATAGCAATAGGGCCTCTTATAATATCAGCTATAGCTAGAAGTTCATCTCTTATTTTTGCAATTGTTTCTCTTGCGCCCATGCTTATTCGCAGCTTATATCTGCGACTTGCTGCACAACTTCGTCTATTTTCTCTTCAAGCTTTTGCTTTGCTTCTGGAGCTAAGTCATACTCTTCTGCAAATACAGCCAGCCACTCTTTTAGCTGTCTTATTGCTTCTGCAGCATCTTTTACATCTGGTTTATCCATTTTATCACCTTTTAATATTATGGTCTAGATTCTTGAATACTCATATAAAAGCTTTTCTGCATTAGAGTTTAGAATACGACTTTCTGGCCCTGCAGTATTGTGAACTGGCAGGGGAATTTCCTGCTTGCTTTAACCAGGGCTTTTCTTCCTAGGTCAAGGTCTTTCTTGTTAAGCCTTAGTGACAGTACTGTCTGTCCTTTTCTTATTCTTGCTGCAATGCCGATGACTTTACCGAATGAGTGGGCCATACCTGTGCTCATCCTGTCTGCTCCTGCTCCTGCAGCTAGTGGATTTTCTCTTAGAACATGATGCGGATACACTCTTACTTTCAGGTGATATCCTGTTTTTCCCAAGACTTTTTCCAGTGCTCTGTTGCTTGTCTGTCTTGCAGCCTCGATTGCATTGTCTCGTATCTGTATGTCTGATTTGCACACTAAATGCAGGGAAGTCTCAAACTCTCTTGTGGCGCTTCCCATGTCAAACCTTACGACTCTGCACACAGGCCTGGCTCTAACAAAACGCATTTTCTTGTATTTAGAATACCTCGTGTAGGGCCTTTCAAGCTTCCTGTAAGCAACTGCTTTTCTAAGTCTTGCCATGCACTAGAGAATTGCTGGTTTATTTTTAAAGCTTTCTGTTTATGGGCACACTGGATTTCTGCGAAAAGTTT
The DNA here is from genome assembly GCA_019323555.1 of Candidatus Woesearchaeota archaeon. Taxonomy (GTDB): domain Archaea; phylum Nanobdellota; class Nanobdellia; order Woesearchaeales; family ARS49; genus WJJT01. The sequence continues at coordinate 8,928 of JAHWHC010000016.1, read as the reverse complement.
ATAAACAAGTAAACTTATTTTCTTCTATATATTAGTATTAAAAGAGGTGCATTAAGATGAACAAAAAAGCAGCTTTACAGCTTTCTATAAATGCTATTGTTATCTTGATCCTTGCCATCACTATTTTAGGTCTTGGTCTAGGATTCATTAAGTCTCAGTTCGGAGCATTAACAGAGCAATTCGGCGCTGTCAGTGCTGAAATAAAGTCCTCATTAATAGAAAAGATCAAGGAATCAGGAGAACTATTGGTATTTAACAGGGCTGAAATCAGTGCAAAGATCGGCAAGCCAGAGGAGTTTTATGTGGGCATCAAGAACACGGCTTCGGCAAAAGAAGGGGCATCTGCCATCTGTTTCAGGGTGGGTGTAAAGTGTGTTAGGGCCCTAAAGCCTGATAATTCCTGTCCTGGCGGAGAATCTAGCTTGGTCGGCGGAAAAGACGTTGATGGAAACACTCCTGAATACGGAACTTGGTTCAGTATGTTTGACGAGGTTGATATCAAGTCTGGCGATGTTGGTGTCTATCCAGTTAAATTGCAGATTGCAGCAGCTGTTCCAGACACGTACTTGATGGAATTCAATGTCTACAAGGCAGAGAGTGACACAGACTGTGCTACAGCAACATGGCCTATTGAAGCAAGTGACACATATCAGTCAAAGCAGTTCTTCATCAAGGTGACATAAGGGTGATATCATGAAAGTCAAAAGAAGATTAACAGAACGAGAAGAATTTGAGATCATGAAGATGGTCTTGGATAAGTTCTTGTGGCTGGGAATGGTCATTCTTGGATACGGGCTATATGCCTCAATAACAAACTCATTTAATGCAGGGATTTGGTATATTGTCGCAGGAGCAGTAGTGCTTGTATTGTTTGCATGGTTCATCATTAAAGAGTTTGAATTTATCCGATGAAAACCAAATTTTTTTTCTTTTTATTATTTATCTTGGCTGTATTAGTTCTCTCTGGCTGTGAAAAGCCAGAGTGTGAGACAGATTCTGATTGTTTAAAGCCTCATTTTACAGGCGCCTGTTTAGACGGCAAGTGCGTCTACACCCCTATTCCAGGGGAGTGCGGCAATGGTGTCTGTGATAAAGGGGAAACTAAATGCACCTGTGCGCAGGACTGCGGCATATGTGCAGGACCTTCTGGTCCTTTTGAACTTGTCTGCGTTGGTGATTTGTGTCTAGAAGGCATTTCTGATTCAAAAGTCAAGCCGCAGATATCTACTGAAGAGCTTAGTGCTGGCGGCGATAAGATACGCTTGACAACAGGATATAACCAGCCTTTTAATGTCTTGAAAGACACATTTAATGTAAAGATATCCTTGTCAACCCCTACTGAACGGAATGCAGACAGGAAAATAAGTAAGATTGCATTAGTGGGTGAAATAAATAGGCAGACAATACCTTTAGCAGAACTTAACATTAACAGGCCTTTGTGGTCTGGCTCTGAAATCAATACTGACTTGATTGTGGATTTCCCTACTGCTGAAAAACAAGGAACTATCTCTAATCTAGAGCTTCAGGTAACTTATGATTATCTTACTGGCACGACATCAATGGCCCCTAAGACTGTTGTTGTCAAGAACAGGTATTCTGGTGTCAAGTTTAATTGGGTTAAGCCAGACACACCATACCCTTGCCCAGCAAGCTGTGATGACGGCAACCCAGGAACACAGGATATTTGTGATGCATCCACTAAATTTTTCTGTGAGCACAGGCCTATTCCAGGTGTCTGCGGCAATTACATCTGTGATGCTAATGAGAATCCCTGCACCTGTCCTGTTGATTGCGGTCCTTGTGCAGATGGAGGAACCTACACTACTTTTGCCTGCATAAATGATGCCTGTGTTGCGCAGCTGAAAGGCGGTATTACTCAAGAAGCGCAGTCTTTGTTTGATGACAGGAAGCTTGGCCCGTTCCATCTGCAGAATAATTATGAGTATTCTGATCCATTTAATGTTGCTGAGAACAAGCTAGGTCTTAGCTTCAATATGTATGACAAGAACGAAGATGTTAAGGATGTTAAAATCACAACTATTCGTGTGTTTGAGGGAACTAATGAGATTGCCTCTGCAGACCCTAATCTTGCTCTGCCAGATACAGGCAGTTCTGGTCTTGTTGAGATATCAATTCCTCCTCAGGCCCAGCCAGAGACTGCAAAGACATTGACCCTGAAAGTCTGGTTTGAGTACAAGCAGGCTGGTTCTGAGAAAAAGAGCAGTTACTCCAAGCCTCTTGGCAAGATCACTTTATTGAGTCCTGGTGTCCCAAAATGAATAAGAAAGGTTTTGAGCTTTCTGCAACAGTGATTGTCTTGTTGGTAATAACGATTGTTATTTTCATTGGCTCTTTGTTTTTCTTGAAGACTTTTTTCTCTGGTGCGCAGGAGATTAAGGGCGAGATAGAGCGTTCTACTCAGGAGCAGATTGAGAATTTATTGAGGTCTGGCGACCTGGTTGCTATTCCTTTGAACAAGAAAATTATCAAGAAAGGCAATGGTGCTGCTTTTGGCCTTGGCATACGAAATGTCGGTGCTGAAAAAGACTTTACTGTAATATCTAATTTTCATAGGGCTTTTGAGATTGACGGGGTAACAGAGATTCCTGCAGACCCGTATTACATAAATGATAATTGGTTGCTGTATTCTGAGGGCCCCTATAAATTAGATTCAAATGAGCTAAAACTGGTTCCTATCTCTGTCACAGTGGATCATGCTATTGATGATGCAGGAACCTCTACAAGAACAGGGACTTATATCTTTAATGTCTGTGTCTTTAAGGGTGATATTGCAATAGACTGCGACCTAGAGGCTTTCAAGTCAACTGGCTTCCCTGAAGAATTATACAACAAGAAAGTGTATCAGATGCTTGTGGAAGTACCTTAATCTTTTTATAGTTCTAATGCTTACTAGTCTAGTATGGCTGGTGTTGACTTGACGGAATTAGCAGATTTCTTGGTTTTTGCAAAGAGCAGGACTTATGCAGGCAATGGCAAAAGGATTGTTCTGCCTGACGGCACTAAAAGATTTGAGCCGATTATTAGCGGCTCTTGGCAGTATGAAGATGAATACCGGGGAAGAACTCGTTTTGGCGGCCGCGTCAGGGTGTCTAAAGACGACAAGCCTTACTGGCACATGTTTTATCGCGGTGGCATGACCCAAGAATTCAAGGATGATCCTGAGCTTACAAGAAGTACTTACGCTTTTCTTAAAAAGGCCTTGTTAAGCGGGGATGCAGACAGCCCTTTCAGAGGTGCAGCAACCTTTAATGAAGAAGATTTTGCGTATTACAATAATACTATAAAAGGAGATCTTGCAGATTTCAAGGGAAGAGAGGAAATCTGGCTTAAGGATAAGCAAGTATATGTTCTGAGATTCATCGGCGGCTTGATAGAAGGCTAGAATAATTTTCTTGGTTTAGGTCTTGGACGTCTTGGTTGTTCTCCTGAATACACTCTCTGGAATATTTTGTGCAGCCAGTCAAGTTTCTTGCTTAGCCTTTCCCATCCGCACATGTCATACATCTCAACAAATCTGGTGAATATTCTATCATAATTTACCAGTGTTAGTTCTCCTCGTGCTGAGCCTTTGCATAACCTGCCCTGGCCATAATAAGGGAAATGTGTTTCAGTGTCTTGTTCAGGCGCTGTAAAGCCTTGCGCTCTCAAGAATTGGTCAAATGCGTCGCTTCCTAAGAAGGGAGGATTTGATATTTCCAGTACTACTCGAAAAGTTTCATCCTGGTCTTTTGCAGGAAATCTCGGCCTGCTGCTGCCTTTTCTTGCTCCTGGATTGTTGATTATGAGATTTATTAATGGAGGGTATCTTTCTTTAGCTGCAGTTAAATAATCTATGTGTACAGAGTAATTTCTATAAGTATATCCTGGAGGATGATGCTTTAATTCATCATCAAGAATCTGCATTAAAGTTATTGCTTTTCGTTCCATAATGAAAAAAGAAAAAAAGCTTTATTCAAGCTTTGATTCAATAACCTTTTCAAAGTTCTCGTATGGCTGTGCACCAACTACTAATTCATCTTCAATTAGCATGCTTGGTGTTCCCTGGACTCCGACTTTCTGGCCCTCTGCCATGCTTTTCTTGACTTTTTCTGCATATTTATGCGTGTCAAGGCACTCGTTAAAGTCATCCATGTTCAGTTCAAGCTCTTCTGCCCAAGCCACTAGATTATCTTCGCTTAGGTCTCCTTGGTTCTCAAAGATCTTGTCATGCATTTCCCAGAATTTGTCCTGATCATATGCACACTCAGATGCTTCTGCAGCTAGCTGTGCATGCTGATGGAATCCTAGTGGAAAGTGCTTGTAGTAGAGCTTTGCTTTTCCAGTGTCAATGTAGTTTTCTTTTATCTTTGGCCATGCCTGCTGCTCAAATCTTGCGCAGAATGGGCACTCAAAGTCATCGTATATGACCATTGTCAATTCAGCATCTTCATCTCCTATGAAAGGAACGCCTTCAAGGTCTACGTCATCAACTGTCATCTGTGGTTCTGGTTCTTTTGGTTCTGCTGGCTTTGCTGGTTCTGCAGGCGCTGCTCCTGTTGGAGTATCGCTTCCGCCAAATCCAAAGCCGTGCGTAAATATGCTTACAAGCAATAGCACGAACAGAATACCGGATATACCTTGCCATAAGGTAATCTTACTTATCTTTATTTCCCCGTCAGTCATTAACCTCACCCCATGTGGTTAGTTTAATTATGGAATTGCCACTTGTTTATAAAGATTACGAAACGTTCAGTCTATAAACTTAATGCTTTCAGCACCTTTCCAGGCTGTTTTGCTTTTGCAACTGCAGAGGCCACTAGAACTCCTTTTGCACCTAATTTCAGGGCTGTTTTGACATCTTGTCTTGTGTTTATGCCTGCTCCTACCAATATTTTGGTTTTTACTGCCTTTACAGTGTCTTTGATCAGCTCTGGCCTTGCTCTAGAAATAGATATTTTGCCTCCAATCAATTCCTTAGGCTCTACTGCTATGTAATCTGGCTTCATTTTATCGATTTCTTTAGCTCTTTTTGTGTTTGTGCAGCACACGACTGTTTTCAATCCAGATTTTTTTGCTATTTTTAGTCTTCTTTTGATTATTTTGTTAGAAATCGGGTGATCCGAGTGATTAAGTAATGTCCCTTTTGCCCCTTTGAAAGGCACTTGGTCTTTAATGTATTGATAATACACAGGTGTTTTTACTTCTTGAGAAACCAGAGTAACATCTTCTGGTAAGACCGCACATATTGCTTGGTATTTTTCACAGGTTTTTGCTAGTTTCAGGACTGCTTTTCCTGTCTTATACCTCTTGAAATTGATTATTATCATATGTTTGCCTTAAACATTCAACTTTAAATACTTTGCCATTATTCAAGGTATAAGAAAAAGATTTATTTTTTTCGAGAAGCTGTTTTTTTGGGTTCTTTTTTTGGTATTAGCGCAACTCCTGTCGCAATTACTTCAGATTCAGTAGTCATACTTGTGCCGGCTTTAGAAATACTCATTTGGTAATTCACAACAACCTCTGCGTTTTTTGGAATGTTTTCCGCAAAATCAAACACGTACGCTGCTGCTGCATTTTCATAATTGTGTCCTGATCCAAAGTGCACCCCTCTAAGTTCATAATCACTTAATTTTTTCCCTACTGATAAACAGTATTCTGTTGCAGTTACATTTAATATTTTTTCTAATGGAAATTGCGGTTTTTCTTTTTCTGCTTTGTCGCTCATACATGCTTAAAGATGGTCGCTGTTTATAAAGTTTCGTAACACCCTAGTGAAAGTTTAAATAGCTTGTCAATATCTAGCATCCTATGAAGAAAGAACTAGCAATCATCGCTGTGTTGGTCATATTTGTTTTAGTGTGGAATCCGCAGTTTGAGTATGATGAAAATTTATCTATTGATCCTTTTTATGTTCTAGATGCTGCTGGTGTTGATGCAGATAATTATTTTAATTCCTTGATTGATGATTTTAGTGGGACAAGCAATCTTTGGGCAAAGGGGGATTCCTTGCTTGTTTTAGCAAGATTAGACAATAATGAGAAATACTACAAGTATGCCTGTGATAGTTTTCATAGGTATTCTCCTGATAATGATGAAGAAGCAGCTATTTTATATGAGACTTTTGCAAGCTTGAATTGTAAAGGTACAAGAAGGGCAGATCTTAGGGATGCTGCTTATTACTGGAATACTCTTGGTGTTAGGTGGCGTGCGGATATTCTTGAGGATCTTGCAGATGATAAACCTTTGAATCTTGAGTTTGAGATTTCCAGTATTAATCCTGCTTTAGATCTTTCTGGTGCAGAAGAAATCGTTATTGGAAATACAGAAGTTATTGTTGAAGAAGATGACGTGATTGTTTCTCAAGCAGATAGGGTCTTGAGAGACTGGCTTGGTTTGCAATTAAAACAAGCCCCTTTTGACGGAGATATCTTAAGAACATTCTCAGAAAGATTGACTTATTCAGAAGATGAGTTAAGAGAGGATATTGGTTGGCATGAAGGCGGAAGATTATGGGATATTGAGCATGCTTTAGATGTTGAACACATTCCTGCTACTGGTACTTTGGTTGCAAAGAAAGATAATAAATGGTATGCTCCTGATGAAAATGGCGTTTTTAGGTTTGAGGTTCCTTTGGATAAGGTTTCTTACCCCACTACACGTTTTTTGACAAAAGACTTGGCAATGATTGTTGATTCTCATGGCATGAATATGCTTGTTGAGCAGGCAATAAGAAACAAGGCAGATGTTGTTGTTGCTTGCTGTGATCATCCTGGAAAGATCAAGGCAGTTGAGTATCTCTCTGAGAAAGGAATTTCTGCCCTGTGTTTTAATGATTTAGAGTTATATAATGCTCTTGGCCATGATGTCAAGGCAGTTGGGAGTGCTCCTTTTGAGTTTAAGGATGATACGTTAGTTTTTGGCGGCAAGCCAATTACAATAAGAAAAAATCAGGAAGTTATTGTTACAAAAGCAGAAGTCGGTGATGTTTACGCTATTTGGTATTACTCTGGTTCTTATAATTACTTTAATGAGATTAGCAAAGCTTTTCCTATTGAAATGATTATCGTGACTGTTGATGATTTCAAGCAGACTCATAAAGTATACGACGCTGCAAGAGAAGCTCATGCAGATATTGTTGCCTCAAGAGTCTTCAATTCTTATGATTATGATCAAGCAAAAGCTTGGTTAGAAGAATCCTCTGAACACAAGCTAATTTTGTTCCACTCTATCTCTTATCCTTATGGAATTTTGATTTCTCAGGAATTTCCAGAACAAGTTGGTTTTGGGGATGTTAATATCTAAGAAAAAAAGTCTATTTCACCTTGTGTTGGTATGTGAATTATGCTTGACTCTGGGCGTATTAAATGTTTTCCTCTTTCATACAATTCCAGGAATTGGCTTTCTTTTCCTGTCACAAATTTATTTTTTGTCACATCTGAAATAAAAACAAATTCAGTTGTCAAGTCAATTTTTTCTGCAGGAAGGCCTTTTTCTTGGCAGTGCTCTATTTCTTGCCCAAGTTTGTCTGTGTTTGCAGCTAAAACAAGCTCTTCAACAATATGATGTGCCTTGTAATCATCTATTTTTTCAGAGTCTGGAATATCTGGATTAGTGAAGCATGTTGCAATGGATTTGAAATGAACTGCGTCCTCAGGTATCAGCCCAGCCATGCAGGCAGCTTCTCTAAAAGTGCTTCCTGGGTCTGAGATTAATACAATATAGGAATCTACTGCTTCTCCATAAGGCTGTACCATGTATAGTTTTCTGTCAACCACAAACAAGAAGTAATTAGTGTCAAAAAATTCGTCTCCTTTTTTTATCACCTTGCTTCTTTCAATGAGTGCAGTGTCAGCAATGACTTCGAGGCCTCTTTTATCAGCTTCTTTACTGAGCCGTGTTAATTTTTCGTGCGCTCTTTTCTTGTTAAATTCTCTTATGTGCTCAAATCCATTTGCAATACCTTCTCTTATTTGCTCAATGGTTTGCATGCTCAATAAAGAATTAAGTCCTTTGTGTTCAGGGCTTCTGTCTCTCTGAGCCACAAATGCAAAGCCGTCTCCAGAATAATAATGCCCTTTTGGCTCGTTAGGAAGCACGCTTCCTTCTTGGAAATATATTCCTGCCTCTTGCTCTTCAAAGAATTTGAATTCCTCTGGATTATCTGTTTCATACTCCAGAGCAGCGATTCCTATGAATACTCCTTTCGGGCATCCGACAGCCACAATTGTCTGTGTCATGCAGAAATGCAGATCGTAGAAGTATAAAAAGTTTAGGGTCACAAGCAGACAGTAGCTTTTTATATATCTGACCCATAAATACCCCTATGTTCAGAACTACAAAAATAATATTCGTTATCTGTATTATTGCACTACTTATTGGATGCAGTACTCCTGTTGCTGAACAGGATATTGAAGAAAACAAGAGTGAACAAATTATTGAAACTCAACAAGACGTGGAAGATATTTCTGAAAACCAAAGTCAGGAGGCTCTAATGTGCGAGCAAGCAAAAGCAATGCTTACGTATTATTATGGCGAAAGAGACTTTATTGAAGGCACTCCTGAAGAGATTCTGGCCAAGTTATCTGATGCATTAATACAAGATGACGTAGATAGGGCAATGGATTACATAATCTATTCTGAAGAAGAGCTTGCTCATTTTCAGGAGTTGTTCGAGGCGCTAGGTCCGGAAGGCAGGAAAAGTTATGGGCAAATGCTTGCAGGTCTAGAGAGAAACACCACGCAGGAATGTAAGGTGGGTTTTACTGGCCAGCATAAAGTAGCAAATGAAACATTAAACGTAAAGGCAAGCATGGCAAACACACACGCAGGATGGAAACTGACCGAAGTTAGATAGAAAAATATAAATAGTCGCGTTCTCCACTTAAGACAAAAGAGGTTCTTGAGGTTATTTCATGCACAAAGACG